>NZ_KV788870.1:0-1235 GCF_001807385.1 Brachybacterium sp. HMSC06H03
CCGGCGTCGGCGCGGGCGCCGCCGACGCCCCGCCCCCGCCCGAGGAGCGCGCCGAGACGGCGCTGGCCCGCTCCCTCCAGTCGATCGCGCGCAGCGACCTGCTGGTGGTCGTGATGAGCTTCGTGTTCGCCTTCCTCATCGGCTCGGTGCTGATCGTCATCGCCGACGAGGAGGTCCGCACCACCCTCGGCTACTTCTTCGCCCGCCCCTCCGATGCGCTCACCGCGATCTGGCAGTCCGTCACCCACGCCTACGGCGCGATGTTCCGCGGCGCCGTCTTCGACGGGCCGGGCTTCTCCCGCGTCGCGGAGGACGTGCGCGAGGCCGGCGGCTCCGGCACCTACGTGCTCTTCCCCGCGCTCGCCGCCGGGCTGCGCCCCCTGACCGAGACCCTCACTGTCGCGACTCCTCTGATCATCGCCGCGGCCGGCATGGCCGTGAGCTTCCGGGCGGGCCTGTTCAACATCGGCGGCACCGGCCAGCTGATCGTCGGCGCGATGGCCGCGGGTTACGTCGGCTTCGCATTCCAGCTCCCCGTCGTGCTGCACCTGCTGGTCGCGCTGCTCTCGGGCGTGCTCGCCGGCGGCGTGTGGGGCGGGATCGCCGGCTTCCTCAAGGCCCGCTTCGGCGCCAACGAGGTCATCAGCACGATCATGCTGAACTGGATCGCGACCTACCTGCTGTTCTTCGCGCTGAAGACCACCGCGTTCACCGGCGCGAACCAGTCCCAGCCCACCTCCCCGTCGGTGGGGGAGAACGCGACCCTGCCGCTGCTGCTCGGCGGCGGGTTCCGCCTCCACGCCGGCCTGTTCCTCGCCGCGGGCGCCGCCGTGCTGCTGTGGTGGCTGATGAGCCGCTCCACCCTCGGCTTCCACTTCCGGGCCGTCGGCTCGAACCCGCGCGCCGCCCGCGTCGCCGGCATCTCCCCGGCCCGCACCGCCTTCCTGGTCCTCGCCGTCGCGGGCGCCCTGGTGGGCCTCGCCGGGGCCGTGCACGTGCTGGGCACCGAGCGCCGCCTCACCGAGGGCGTCGCCGGCAACATCGGCTTCGACGCGATCACGGTCGCGCTGCTGGGCCGCTCCGGCCCCGTCGGCATCGTGCTGGCCGGCCTGCTCTTCGCGGCCCTGTCCACGGGCGGGCGCTTCATGGAGACCAACCAGGGCGTGCCGCTGGACCTCGTGCAGGTCATCCAGGTGCTCGTGGTGCTCTTCATCGCCGCGCCGCCGCTGGTGCGC
>NZ_KV788871.1:0-1377 GCF_001807385.1 Brachybacterium sp. HMSC06H03
ACCCCGGCGCCGGCACGCCCGACGCCCGCGCCTCCCGCGCCCTTCAGCGCTGGCGCGGCCGGCTCGCCGCCGTCGACGTCGACGCCGTGCTGGAGGACGCCGACCGGCGGAGGATCCGAGTCCTGATCCCCGGGGACGAGGAGTGGCCGAGCGCCCTCGACGACCTCCAGGAGACCGCCCCGCACTGCCTGTGGGTGCAGGGCCCTGCCCGGCTCGACCGCCTGGCCGGGGAGCGCGCCGCGGCGCTCGTCGGCTCCCGCGCCTCGACCCCCTACGGGGAGGACGTCGCCTCCTCCCTCGGCGCCGCCTTCGCGGGCGCCGGCGGGACCGTCGTCTCCGGCGGCGCGTACGGCATCGACGCCGCGGCGCACCGCGGGGCGCTCGCCGCCCAGGACGGCGCGACCCTCGCCGTCCTCGCCGGCGGGCTGGACCGCCTCTACCCCCGCGGGAACACGCAGCTGCTCGAGCGGATCCGCGAGCAGCACCTCCTGCTCAGCGAGGCCCCGATGGGCACCGCCCCCACACGGTGGAGGTTCCTGGCCCGCAACCGGCTGATCGCCGCCCTGTCCCGCGCGGTGGTGGTCGTCGAGGCGGCCTGGCGCTCCGGGGCCCTGTCCACGGCGCGGCTCGCCGATCAGCTCTCCCGACCGGTCGGAGCGGTGCCCGGCCCGGTCACCTCCGCGGCCAGCGCCGGCTGCCACCGCCTGATCCGCGAACGCGGCGCGGTGCTCGTCACCGAGCCCGCCGAGCTGCTGGACCTGCTGCCCGGAGGGCCCGCCGCAGGGGAGGGGAGCTTCGCCCGCCAGGACGAGCTCGATCTGCTCTCACCAGCGGATCGGCGTGTGCTCGATGCCGTGCCGCCCCGCTCCGGCATCTCCCCGGGCCGCCTCGCGGACGAGATCGGCTTCGCACCGCGCGAGGTCGGCGCAGCGCTGGCCCGGCTCGAGCTGCTGGGTCTGATCGAGCAGAGAGGGCAGCGGGTGCGGCGCACTCGCCGCACGGGCTGACGGCCGGGTCGGTGGGAGCACTGCCCCCGGCAGCGAGGATGGGCGAGAATGACGGGATGAGCACGGAGCGCGCGACGGAGACCGACGAGCAGATCGTCGACGCCTTCGCCGCCCATCTCGACCTCGAACGAGGCAGGTCCGAGCACACCGTCCGGGCCTACCGCCGCGAGGCCGCGGCGCTGCTGGCGCATCTGCGGGAGGTCGAGCGGATCGCCCCGGCCGAACTCGACGTGACCGCGCTGCGCTCCTGGCTCGGCGCTCGCGCGGAGACCGGGGCCGGAGCGAGCACCCTCGCCCGCTCCGCCGCGGCCGCGCGGACGTTCACCACCTGGCTCGCCGCCACCGGCAGGATCCCGCACGACGTCGGCGG
>NZ_KV788872.1:0-1083 GCF_001807385.1 Brachybacterium sp. HMSC06H03
GCGCGGCGCGCGGGGCACGGTCGGCGAGCTCTCCGCCCGGATCGCGGGGGCGATGCCCGGGGCGACGAGCGCGAAGGCGGCGCTCGAGGTCGCCCTCCACGACGCCTGGGCCCGTGCGGCGGGGCGGCCGCTCGTGGAGCTGCTGGGCGGGAGCGCCGAGGAGACGATGCGCAACGACATGACCGTCTCCCTCGAGGAGCCGGCGACCATGGCGCAGCGGGCGCGGGAGGCCGTCGCAGCCGGGTACGAGATCCTGAAGATCAAGCTCGGCCATGACATCGCCGAGGACAGGGAGCGGCTCGCCGCAGTCGTCGAGGCGGCCCCGTCGGCGCGGCTGCGGCTGGATGCGAACCAGGGCTGGCTGCCCGACCAGGCGGTCGAGATCATCACCGGCTTCGCGGCGGACGCACTGCCCGTCGAGCTCGTCGAGCAGCCCGTCGCGGCCGGCGACGTGGAGGGGCTCGCCCGGGTCACCGCCGCGGTGTCCGTGCCGATCATGGCTGACGAGGCCGTGTGGTCGGCGGCCGATGCGCACCGGCTCATCGAGGCGCGGGCCTGCGACCTGCTGAACATCAAGCTCGCCAAGACCGGCGGGCTGCGCGGCGCGATCGAGGTCGCCGAGGCGGCGCGTCGGGCCGGGATCGACTGCATGCTGGGGGCCATGATGGAGCCGCGCATCTCGATCACGGCCGCCGCGCATCTCGCGCTCGCGCACCCGGCGATCACGATGATCGACCTGGACCCGCCGGCCTGGTTCGCCTCCGCGCTGCCCCGCGGCGGGATGGTCCAGGAGCAGGGCGTGCTGCGCCTTTCCGGCGGGCCCGGGCTCGGCCTCGAGCTGCTGCGCCCCCACGAGGACGCCGGGGGAGGTGATCGGTGAGCAGCCAGATGTCCGACCGTCCCCGATCCCTCACGCCCCTCCCCCGTCGGCGCCCCGGCGCCGACCCCCTGAAGGAGATGCCATGACCATCCGCCGACTCCCCGACCTCACCCGACGCGACGGCCTGCGCCTGGCCGCGACCGGCACCGCCGGCCTCGCCGTCGCCTCCCTCGCCGCGCTCGGCCCTGCCTCCGCCGCCCCCG
>NZ_KV788873.1:0-16908 GCF_001807385.1 Brachybacterium sp. HMSC06H03
GCGCATCCCCCGCTCCTTGTCAGCACCCCCCGAACAGCGGAACAGAGGAGCACACCATGAGCATCACCGTCTACACCAAGCCCCGCTGCGTCCAGTGCGACGCCACCAAGCGAGCTCTCAACAAGCTCGGCTTCGACTACGACCTCGTCGACCTCACCGAGGACGAGCTCGCCCTTGAGCAGGTCAAGGCTCTCGGGTACGCGCAGGCGCCGGTGGTCGTCACCAGCGAGGACCACTGGTCCGGCTACCGGCCCGACAAGATCAAGGCCCTCTAACTCCAAGGGCGGGAGGCAACCCCTCCCGCCCACACTCTTCCCACTGTCTGCACTACGTGCATTATATGCACTAGTCCGATAGGCTCACATCACCACCGACCAGGGAGGACAGCATGGACCGCTTCACCGCCTTCGAGGGGAACCTCACCGCAGATCCCGAGCTCAAGGAGTTCGAGGACGGGAACGCCTCCGTGCGCTTCCGCCTGATCAACAACCCCACCCGCACCGACCGCCGCACCGGCGAGGTCATCAAGGAGACGCCCGTCGGCCAGTCCTGCGTCGCCCGTGACCCGTTCGCACGCAGCATCGCCGCGAACGCCAAGAAGGGCACACGCCTCCTCGTCTGGGGGACGCTCAAGACCCGCGAGTACACCGACAAGGACGGCAACCGCCGCACCGCCGAGTACCTCGCGGTCGCGGCCGTCGGCGAGTCCTGGCGATTCCGCAAGTCCTCCCCCCAGGCCTCCGAGGCCCCCGCTCCCTCCAAGGAGAGCGCCCCGCCGTGGCCCGAGGCCACGCAGCCCGGCTCCGGCTACGCAGGCTGACCCCAGACCCAGAACGCCCCCGACCCGTGCTCCGGTCGGGGGCGTTCTGCTGTCACCACAGCGGGAGTTGATCTCGGTCGATCGGCCTAACACCATCCGCCACCACCCCCTCGATGTCGGCACCCTCGCGCGCTGCGTCTCGCAGCTCCCGCGCGCGGCCGCGGGCGCCGCGCACGTCGCGCAGCGGGCTCCCGAGCCGGTGTCGCCGGGCCGCCCACTCGCGGCGGTTCTCGCCGCTGGTGCTCGCTGAGAGGTGGGCCGGGTTCTGGCACAGCGGGTTGTCGCAGTCCCCGTGGGCGACGACGGGCGGCAGCTCGGCTCCCGGATGGGCGATCGTCCAAGCGAAGCGGTGGGCGATCACCACCAGGCCGTCGCGGATCCAGAACCGACCGTGGCCCCTTCCTGAGATCGCCCCGGTCCACAGCCAGCATCCACCCTCGATCCGGCGGACCTTCTCGAAGTACCGGTCCCGGATGGCTGGATCGGCCGCAGCCGCGACGACATCGAGCATGAGAGGGCCTCTCACCGACTCCACTCGGCGGTGGCGAGGTCGACAGTGGTCTCACCCTGCTCCTCTCCGCCCTGGTACAGCATGCCGTGCAGCTCGGTGCCGTCGGCGGAAGCCGGGGACAGCTGTCGGTGGACGTCCCCGTCCAGCTGGATCATCACACCCTCGCGGACGATCGCCGCTGCCTCGGCCTCGACCTCTTCGCCACTCAGCTTCTTCGCCGGCTTCTTCCCTTCCGTCCGCACCACGCTTCGCGTCTGGATCCCCAGCCTCTCCCCGACCTCCCGGCGGTTGATCCCGAGAGCGAGCATCTCTCGCTGCAGCTTCTCGGCGCGCCTGTGTGCCTCGGCCGCGTCTTGCTTCGCCTGTTCGCGAGCCTCGGCGATTCTCACCTCGGCTTGCTCGCGGATCTTGGCGACCTTCGCCTCGGTCGCGGCGTCGACGCCCTCGATCTCGAGCTGTGCCTCTTCGAACCGTTCCGCGATACGCAGCAGCTCCTGCTCGCGCTCGAGGAACCGATTCGCGCGCTCTCGCGCCCGCTCTCGGGCTTCGGCCGCCTTCGTGCTCTTCCGTGCCACTCCTGCTGTCTCCTTCACATCTTCCGAGTCATGTGCTGTGCGTGGTCCGTCGTTACCCGCGAGCGGCGGTCAGCTGGCGGCACGCGTCCACGGAGCGTCGCCTCCCATCGTCTTCCTCTCGCTCATCGGTCTCGGCTTAGGTCAACGCTCGGCCACCGACAAAGCACCTGTCCGGTGGTGGCTGGCGAGGGTTCTCGCGCTCGTAGAGGATCGCGCCGTCGACGCTCGTCCCGTACCGGCGCTGCGCGACCTCCCGCATCTCGTTCCTGATCGCCGCCCGGTTCCCTGGCGCGACTCCCGAGGCGCTCGCTGCGAGGCGCGCCTGCTCGAGATCGCCGGCGCTCGCGCGGTCCCACCATCGAGGGTCTCGAACTTGTGCGAGCGCCCTCTCAGCGCGGACGCGATCCGCTCGCTCCTGCACACTCTCGAGCTCCCGTCGGTGCGGAGCTTTGCCTGTCTTCGGGTTCAGGGTCCGACGAGCGCTGGTCTCGTCCTCTCTCAGATCACGAAGCGGGATCACGCGTTGGCGTGCCGCAGTGCTGCGAGACTCAGCGTGCGCTTCTGGTGATCGGTCAGGGTGCGGTCGAGCTCGGCGCACCGCCGCCGCTCCCTGGCGAAGGCGGTCAGCGTCGACCGCTCGTCTGGGATGTTCGGACTGTGTCTGCTGCCGGGCTGGCTCATCCACTGTGGGGGTGCTCATGAGGGCCTCCTGATCCGAGTGTACTTGCGTGCACCCTCGCGCGCGAGGCCTCGGACTCAACGGCGTCGCTCCCCTCTGTCGCTCCGCGCCGTCGGGCCGGGTGAGCTGCGCTGCTCCCCGTGGACTGCGGATGTCCCCTAACACCATCCCAGCCCACAGTCCACAGCGCAGCTCACTGCTCATCGCTGACCACACTACGTGTGGACAGCGAGCATGCACAGCATCTGCCGATGCTCTAGGACCTGATCGGCAGATCGAGCAAGCTCGATCCAGAGGACGCTTCGCGTCTCCCCAAGGTTCGCTACGCTCACGGCCGATCAGAACCACAGCAACGTCACACCTCTTGCATTATGAATGTCCTCGGTGTCGCTGACGCGGAGTGGGGGCTAGTATCAGCGCATGATGTCCGTGAGCAAGCTGTCCCATGGGGACGGCTATGCCTACTACTCGGCGATGACTGCCTCCGGCGATCAGCGCCGCCAGGACGGCCAGGACCTCACGGACTACTACCTCGACTCCGGCGCTCCCGAAGGCCAATGGATCGGCAAGGGCACCGCCGCCCTAGGCGTCTCCGGTGCGGTCTCGGAGCAGCAGATGACAGCCCTGTTCGGGGAGGGCCGGCACCCCAACGCCGATGCGATCGAGGCCTCGGTGATCGCCGGTGGCGGCTCGGCGAAGGAGGCCGAGCGGGCGTCCCGACTCGGTCGGCGGCCGTACAAGTACGACTCGTCGACGAGCGAGATCGGGCAGCGGATCCAGTCTGCCCGTGACGATCAAGAGACCCGGCTGGGCCGGGAGCTCTCCGTGGACGAGATCCGCCAGACGCGGATGCGCGTCGCCTCCGAGGTCTACGAGGAGCGCTTCTCCCACCGGCCGGTGGACGACAAGGAGCTCGCCACCTTCCTGTCCAAGGAGCTGTCCAAGGGGTCGAACTCCGTGGCCGGCTACGACCTGACCTTCTCGCCACCCAAGAGTGTCTCGGTCCTCTGGGGACTCGCCGACAAGGACACCGCCGAGGCCGTGGCTGCAGCTCATGAAGCTGCTATCGACGACGCCGTGGAGTACCTCGAGGAGCACGCCATCGGCACCCGCGCCGGCGCCGGCGGGGTCGCCCAGCTCGACGTCACCGGAATGATCGCCACCCGCTTCCGTCACCACGACTCCCGTGACGGCGATCCGCAGCTCCACGATCACGTCGTCGTTGCGAACAAGGTCTACGACCCGCAGAGCGACCGGTGGAGGACTCTCGACGGTGCCGCGCTGTACCGCTCGGCGGTCTCCGCCAGCGAGCACTACAACCAGCGCCTCGTCGCCCATCTGTCCGCGCGCGGATTCAGCTTCTCGCCCCGCTCCACCGGCCCGGGCAAGCGCCCCGTGATGGAGGTCGACGGCGTCGACCCGCGCCTCATGTCGCAGTCCGCGAAGCGCTCGGCCGCGATCCGAGCACGCACTCGCGAACTCGTCGCCTCCTACGTCCGTGAGCACGGACGAGAGCCCGACACGAAGCTCATGCACCAGCTGCGCCAGCAGGCAACGCTCGAGACCCGCACCCCCAAGGGCCCCCACCGGTCCCTGGCCGAGATGCGCGAGCAGTGGCGCACCGAGGCAGCAGAGATCGTCGGCAACACCGACGTGGAGAACATCGCCGACATCGCCCGCCAGGCCGCGGCAGGTTCCCGAGACAGGGCCATCGCCGTGCGCGACGGCCTGGACATCATCGGCGCCGGCGAGAACGTGATCGCCGAACTCTCCACCCGTCGCTCGACATGGGCAGAGCGCGACATCCGCGCCGAGGTCGACCGCTGGGCGGCACGGAACGACGGCTGGATGCTCAGCGGGTTCCAGCGCGAGGCGATCGCCCAGTACGCCCGCGACGTCGGCAGCGTCAACCTCACCCCCCGCTCCGAGGCCCCGGTCCTCGCGGACCTGACCCGTGCCGACGGCACGTCCATCTACGAGCCGCGCGACCGGAATATCTACACCTCCGCACGGATGATCGACGCCGAGTACACGCTGCTCGACGCCGCCCGCGAGGAGGCCATCCCGGCAGCCGCCCCCGCCACCTTCGACGAGATCCTCGCGCGCCAGGACGTCCCCCTCGACGACGGACAGATCGAGCTCGCACGAGCCTTCGCCTGCGGTGAGAACGTGCTCGCCGTCGGCATCGGTCCCGCTGGCGCCGGCAAGACCACCGCCATGAAGCTCGCCGTCGAGACGATCCAGGCCGGCGGCGGCCGCGTCGTCGGCCTGTCCGTCGCCGCCACCGCAGCCGCACAGCTCGAGGACGCCACGGGCGCGGAATCCACCACCCTCGCCCAGTGGTTGCACTGGCGCGGCCGCGCCCGCGAGGGCGACACCGTCCCCGAGCGCTTCGCGCTCCGCAGCGGCGACGTCGTCCTCGTCGACGAGGCCGGGATGGCTGGCACCCTGAACCTCGAGCAGCTCGTGAGCGACGCCCGGACCGTCGGTGCCCACGTCCGCCTCATCGGCGATGACCGTCAACTGCAGGCGGTCGAGTCCGGGGGCGCGCTGCGCATGATCGCCTCCGAGGTCGGCGCCGTCGAGCTCACCCAGCTGCACCGCTTCCGCCACACCGACGGGACCCGGAACGACGCCGAGGCAGAGGCGTCCCTCGCCCTCCGACAGGGCGACATCAGCTGGTACGAGTCCGCCGGCCGAGTCCACTCCGGCCGACACGAAGACCTCGTCGACCAGATCGTTCGCGCCTGGGACGCCGACGACGCCGCCGGACGCGAATCGCTCATGATGGCCGACACCAACGTGCGGGTCGCCGAGCTGAACGGTCTCGCCCAGGAACGCCGGATCGCACGCGGGCAGGTCGACCTCACCACCAGCACGGCCCTCCGCGACGGCCACGATGCTGGGACCGGGGACGTCGTCGTGACTCGCCGCGTGGACCGCACCCTCACCGTCAACGGCACCCGCGACTGCGTGAAGAACGGCGACGCCTGGACAGTGCAGCGCATCCACGCCGACGGCTCGATCACCGCCACCCGGCTCACGGACCAGCGCCCCGTCCACCTACCGGCCGAGTACGTGCGCGAGTCGACCGAGCTGGGCTACGCGAGCACCGTGCACCGCGCCCAAGGCCGCACCGTCGACGTCGCGCGAGCGTTGGCCACCACCGCCACCAGCCGCGAGGGCCTCTACGTGGCCATGACCCGCGGGCGCCACTCCAACGAGCTCTTCGTCGGCACCGACGACCAGCCCCGTGACGTGATCCTCTCGAGGATCACCCGCTCCGATCGGCGCGACGTCGCCGCCCGCGACGCGATGCTCACCGAGGCCGAGCGCGTGGACTCCCCCGCCGAGCTCGGCCGACAGCACCAGGACGTCACTAGCCGCGCCGACGAGCAGCGGTACAGCGTCCACCTCCGCGACTCGCTCGGCGCCGGCGCCGAGCGCGTGGTCACCTCCGACGCCCGCTCCGCCGTCGACGCCGCGCTGCGCAGCGCCGAGGACGCCGGCTACGACATCGACCGTCTCCTGCACCGGCACAGCGACGTCCTCGAGCCGGAGAAGGCAGAGGACCCCGGCAAGCTCCTCGCCTGGCGACTGCGCAACGACCTGCGCCGCGGGTCCGAGCAGGCGACCTCGGCCGAGCACCGGCCCCTGCGCGAGATGCCCCGCGAGCGGCTCGTCGAGCTCAGCGCCGAGTCGGCTGACCGTCGCGCGGCTGCGCGGGAGGCCGTCAACATCGCAGAGGCCCGCCACTCGCTCGACGCGAAGCCCATCGACCTCAAAGACCGGACGATCCCCGCCTGGACGGACCGAGCTCACGGCAGCCTCACCGCGGGAGAGCTCTCGGACATGGTCGCAGTGGCGCGCGTCGTCGCGTCCGAGGACCAGCACCAGCTGACCGACGCGCGCCGCGAGCTCCGCGAGCTGCAGCGCGAGTGGACCACGTACAGGCGCGCCGAGGTCAGCCTCCGAGATCCGCGCATGGAGATCACCGCGGCACGAATCCAACACGTCGAGGAGACCGTCTCCGCGCTGCGCGAGAAACTGCGCGCGGGGCACACCGACCTCACCGAACTGCGCCGCGAACAGGGCATGCGTCGGGCGATGCCCACGCGCAGCTGGGTCCTCGAGAACGTGCAGCGAGACGCTCAGAGGCGCCACGAGCACACCGACGCCGAGCACATCCACGCCCGCGCCGGCCACGTCCTGGACCTCGAGGAGGCTCACCGCGTCCTCGAGCGCGAATCGACGCTGGACCGGACGATCCGCGCCGAGCAGCGCCGACGCGAGGTCGAGCCCGATCGCCCCGTGCCGGCGCCGGCCGACGGGCTACCGCGCTGGCTCGCCCCCGACCGAGGGATGGACGACCCAGCGCTCTCCCCCGCATGGCGCGACCACCTCGCCCAGCGCCGACAGTTCCTCGCCGCCCGGCTGCGCGCGGACGGTCGCACGCTCGCGCTGCAGCGAGAGCCCTGGACCCGCGAGCTCGGCCCCACCCCCGCCGACGGCACGGCACAGCGCGCGCGGTGGGAAGAGACCGCCGGCCAGGTCAAGGCCTGGCGGCAGCTGCACGACTACGCCGTCGAGACCCGGGCCTTGCCGGAGCTTTCCGAGGTGGCGGCGCAGGACCGCGCGGACCTCGAGCAGCTCCGCTCCCGGCTCGCACCGCCTCCGGCCACTGCACCCGCGAGGACCCGGGATGTTCCCCTCCCCTCCCTCAAGGATCGGGTGGCCGCCCAGCGCGCGGCCGAGGGGGCCTCTAGGCTCTCCGACGGGCAGAAGCGCGCCGACGAGCAGATGCGACAGCGCCTCGCGCAGCAGGCGCGCGAGCGAGAGCAGGGGAAGGGACCGGTCCAGCGATGAGCGAGGTCGAGGACGGCATCGACGAGCATCTCCGGCGCGAGGAACTGCGCGCCCGCCACCGCGATAGCGGCCTGTGGGACGACACCCTCCTAGAGCGGTACACGACCCGGCAGGATCTCGTCGCGTTCGTCGACGAAACCCATCGCGCAACTGAGGGCGGTCAGGTCGGGTACTACGGCCTCAGCGCCGTGGTCTTCCACGCGGACGACCTGCCGGAGATCCGGCGCGACCTCGAGGAGATCGCCGGCGGCACGTTCTGGCACTCCAAGGAGGCCGTCAAGGACCAGCGGCTCCGCGGCCGAATCGGCGACATGAACGAGTACATCGCCGCGAAGACCGCGATGCCCGTGGTCGTCTTCGACGTCCGCGACCACGAGATCACCGAGGCGCAGGAGCGTGCCGTGCGAGATGTCTGCCTCCGAGGTGCGCTCAGAACACTCGACGAGCAGGGAATCACCGACGTCGTCCTGGACAACTTCCCGCAGGCCCAGCAGCGCAATGTCCGTCTCGACCAGGCGATCGTCCACGAGCTCCGCGAGAGGGGCGAGGTCAGCGAGCAGATGTGGATGCACCACGGGCGGATGAGCGAAGAGCACGCGCTGTGGAGCGCCGACACCGTGGCCTGGTCCGTGCAGCGCCACCACTTCGGGACGAAGGCGAGGGACTCCCAGCACATTGCCCCCCTCAGCGGGCGCCTGCAGGAGGTGCACGCGCTGACCGGGAAGAAGCGGGAACTACGGACGGCAGTGAGAGCCGACCTGGTGGGCCGTGCGGGGCAGCGAGAACGTCGCGCCCCCATCCACTCCCTC
Organism: Brachybacterium sp. HMSC06H03; assembly: GCF_001807385.1. Lineage (NCBI taxonomy): Bacteria > Bacillati > Actinomycetota > Actinomycetes > Micrococcales > Dermabacteraceae > Brachybacterium > Brachybacterium sp. HMSC06H03. The sequence goes on from NZ_KV788873.1 coordinate 8,261, forward strand.
GCGCAACGCGTCCAGCAGCTCCGCGCCCAGGGCAGCTCACCGGTGCCCAGGCCCGCGGCGGCGCCGCGCCTGGACACGCCGAAGGCCCCTCCGGTCCAGGGGTCGGAGGGGCCTTCACGCTCCCTCTAGGGGAGAAGCTGGGCGGCACCGGGGTTCGGCGGGCTCATCCGTCCCGCACAACCCCCCCGGCCTCCTGGGTTCACCCACTTGCGTGAGCTCCAGGCAGTTGCCGCACCCCCAGTATAGCCGCCCGAGGCGGCTATACAAGGGCCAGGCGCGAGCGATCAGAGTCTGGCCACCCTCCTCTCCTGCTATATTATTGTCTCGCCAAGTCGTTATCGTTTAGTGTGTCACGGCGCCCACGGTCGACCACGAGGAGTCCTCATGCCCCGCATCACCCCGTACACCACCGAGGGTGCCGCGCAGCTCACCGGCCTCACCCGCGAACGCATCCGCCAGCTCGTCGACGAGGGCACCCTCCCGCGACATCCCCTCTCGACCGGCCGCGTGCTGCTCATCCGGGCGGCCGACGTCGAGCAGTTCGCGTTCGAGCGCGAGCGCGAGGCCCGGCGCAAGCAGCTCGACGAGCGCACGTTCACCACCCTCCCCCTGAGCCGCATTCCTGCTGCGGCCGCGCCGCGACCCCTGCTTCTCGAATCCGTCGAGCGGATGGAGGACTCCGGGCCCTACGTGCACGTGCGGATCTGGGGCGGCGAGGACGAGTACCGCATCGTCCTCCTCGGAGTCCCCGGCAACCAGGACGCAGACCTCCTCGATACCCGCACCCTGCACCGCACCCTGGCCACTCTGCAGGAGATCACCGCCGCCCGGGGGATCTCACTTGACTTCAACCGCACCGCCCTGGTCGAGCTCTACCGTGAACGCATCAGCACACTCCATGTCTGGGCCCTGCAGGGCACATGGGCGCACGGCATGCTCCCATTGCGTTCGGAGCACGATCTACGGGTCACCGAAGGGATCCAGGACCTGGTCTTCGGCGACCTCGAACGCGCACTGGGAAGCCAGCCCGTGCTCTACCACCGCGACGCCTACACGCTCGCCACCATCGAGGAGTACCACCGCACGAACACGCAGGTCCGCTACCCGTACGACGGAGAGCGGATCGGGGAGACCGCATCGCACTGGCGCGCCGTGCGTCCCCTCGAGGGCATCGCTGCGGACGCCGTCCGGGCGATGGTCTACCGAGAGGGTATGAAGGTTCTCGAGCGCGGCCAGCACCTCGCTCCCGAGTCCCGTGAGCGCGACGGGTTCCGGGAGGCCGACTGGGGTCTCTACCCCTGGCCTCCGCAAGGCTCCCGAGTCACCGCAGCGCCCATCCCCACCGACTTCGCGCAGTGGCTCGAGCAGGAGAATGCAGCGCCTGCCTTCGACCCAACCGACCACGAGGTGGCCCGAACCATGAAGGGTGCACTAGCCGAGCTCGCCGACGAACACGATGCGCATCACCCCGCCGCTCTTCCCGGAGTGTTGCCCGCGGCCCTCTGGTCGATGGGACAGCTCCACAGGGAGCTGTTGAAGTGGAACCCCGACCCGCTCGAAGGCGTTCCGGGATACCCGCGCCACCACGCACGCCACTACGGCACGTCCGTGGGAGATCCCGTTGCCGAGGCGTACTTCGCATCCCTAGACCTCACGGCCGAGCTGCACGACTACGAGCGCAACCACCTGCTGGCTCGCGCCTCCTCAGGCGTCACCGACACTGAGTTCTCCCGGGACCGGCTCGGCAACCCCGTCCTGCGCGGGACCACGTCGTACGGGAACCCGGAGTTCGTGGTCCGGGAATCGACGATTCCCGCACGCCTGGATGCGGAGACGCGCCTGCGTGCCGGAACGATGCTCTCCGGAGACACGCCACTGTTCATCTGCACCCCGGACGGTGACCCCCTCGGGCCTCTGCCCGACCCGTTCCGCTCTCCCGGCTTCGCCTTCGGATACGGAGGCTCGGGCCCCGGCAACGCGCTGCGAGCCGTCCGCCATGCACTGACCACCTCTCAACTGCCGCTGAGGAACGACGTGGACGAGCAGCTCCTGCGCGCGATCGACGGCGCCGTGCGGGAGACCGACATCCATGTCGCCGACCTGATCGCCTGACCTCCACCGATCCCGGACATGCCGGAGGCCCCTCCGGCATGGACCGGACGGGCCTCCGCGCTCAGCCTGGGGTCGCGTTAGCCTCGCCACCACTCGCTGTCATCCTCGAGATCCCCTGCACCCTCCTGGGCTGGCAGGGCAACAACCTCCGGGCCCTCCGGCTCCACGGATGGGGCCGGGCTCGCATCGGCCACCTCATCCTCCCCGACCAGCCCTTCCGGGAACCGGTCACGGTCAGTCGCGGCGTGCTCGTCGTCAGCCTTGTGACCGTTCGAGCACTTGAACAGCTTGGTGTCCTCGAGGCGCTGGAAGAACGGGAACAGGTGGTAGTCGTGGAACGCCGCCATCGCGTTGCCCTGCTCCTTGCTCTGCTCATCGGAGAGCACCGACGCACGCCACGCGGAGCGGAGCCCCGCCAGGACGTGCACCAGCCCCGGGTGGGCCGGCCAGCACTCCTGCACGCGGCGCGCGTGGGGCATGGAGTAGTTCGCGTTGAGCCAGTCCACCCAGTCCGCGAGCTCGTTCCAGGCCTGCACGCTCTGGTGCCGCGCGATCCAGTCCCGCGGGACGGGCGGCTCCTTCTCCTTCGCCTCGAGCCGCTCGAGGCGCACCTCGTGATCAGCGACCGCCTCGCCGAGCTCGTTGAGGTAGTGCTGCTCGATCTCCGTGAGGTAGGTGAAGTCGGTGTCGCCGGGGGCCGGCGTCGCATCCTCGGTCATCATCGTCTCCTCCTCATGCCGCAGCGCTGCTTCGTCCCGCAGCGACGCGGGACTTCGCGGTGCGCTGGGCGGACTTCTTGAGCTCGTCGCCGTCGGGCAGCTGCGTCCAGCCAGGCAAGCTGACCACGACGGCGGGAACGACTCCGGTCAGGAGCATCCCCTCCCCTACCTCGAGCCGCCCGATCTCCTCAGGACGCAGGATCCGCTTCTCCTGATCACTCACCGTCTGATTGCCCCGGGACATGCCGTGGTCACGGACCTGCGTGGAGAGCCCCTTCACCTCGACCATGCCGGTCAGCTTGGAGAGATCCTCGAGCTGCTCCGCATCCTTGATCCCCCCGAGGATCAGCTGCGCGAACGAGTTATCCACGATCATCTGGGAGCCTTCGGGACCCCAGGTCTTCCTGGTCTGCGCACGTCCCTGCAGGCCGTAGATGATCTGGACCCCGTAGCCGCGCAGATCCGAGAGCATCTTGGGGAAATCCGGGAGCGGGCAGATGTTCGCGACCTCATCGAGCACCGCGCGCAGCGGAGGGCTCAGCCGGCCCGACTCCGTGCGCCGGGCCGCCGTCTTGGCCGCCTGGAACACCGAGTCCACCAGCACCGCGACCAGCGTGGTCACGTCGGTGGGGTCGTTGTCGTCCGCGATGATCGCCAGCGTGTCGGTGGACCGCACGAACTCGTCGGGATCGAAGGTGGGGATCTGCTCGTCCTCGACGAACTGCTGGTTGATCTTCTGCAGCGAGAGAGCGTCGAGAGCGTCGTCGAGCGTCTGGCGGATCGAAGAGACGGTGTCCGAGGCGCCGGTGACTGCCGAACGCAGGCGGCGTGCGAGCAACGGGTCGGCGCCCGGGTGCTTGTCGAGGATCTTCAGCGCGGTGTCGTCGGTCTCGAGCTCAGCCGCCCACTTCAGCACGTCGGCGATCGAGTGGCCGCCCAGCGCGGCCGCGTGCAGGTACGACTGCAGCACCGTCCGGGCACGCCCGAGGAAGAACTCAGAGTTGGAGTCACCACCGCCAGCAGTGTGGGAGTCCTTCTTGCCTCCCTTGACCAGCTGTCCCGCGCGAGCTCGAGCCACGACCGTGTCCTCGCAGCCGCGCAGGATGTTCCATCGCATCGCCTCGGGCCAGGACACGAGGTTCAGCAGGTCGAACACCCACACCTTGCCCTTCTTCGCACGAGGTTCCGCGATCACATCCAGCAGATCCGCCTTCGTCGACGTCACCACGAGCGCACCGGGCGCGTTCAGCGCCGCCCGGCTCAGGACGCGAAACGTCTTGCCGCCCCCGGTCGGCGCAACGACCCCGAGATGCTGCTCCTGGCCGAGATGCGCCTCGACGGCACCGCGCGCGAACGCCGCGGTGCCCACGCAGAACGTCCGCTCCTTCGCGGGGACCCGCGAGTCGGCGGGCCACAGCCGGCCGTCACGATCCTCGGAGAGGATCGCATCGCGGCCGAGCACCTTCTTCACGTCAGCCTTCGTGGCCATGCCCTTGCCCGGTGCGCGCAGCCGCCACTTCGTCAGCAGTGCCGAGACGGCCACGATCACGACGGCGATCAGCGCGAGGAGAAGGCCCAGGAGCACGTAGGTCCAGGTGCCGCCGCCGGGGACCTCTGCCAGGCCCTGCCCACGGACCACGCCCACGAGCCCGGTCATGCTCACCTCGAAGTCGCCCCACTCCGCGGGCGTGGACAGCACCACTGCGGTGTGCCACACCCCCAGCAGGCCGGCGACGAGGATCAGCAGGAACGCCCACCAGTAGTCGGCGACCAGCAGCAAGAGCGTCGAGGGAGTCTTGTCGTAGCGACCTCGCTGAGCCATCAGGAATCTCCCTCGGTTGTGGCATCCATCGGGGGCGGGAACGTCCACGCCCGGGCGAGCACGCCCTCGAGCGGTCGCACCGCCAGCAGCGTCCGGTGCTCGCGGTGTTCCCCCGCCCGCGCCCAGACGATCCGGAACGGCACCTGGTCATCGTGGTAGGCAGGCGCCACTTCCCGCTCAATCACGGGGCCTGGGCGGTCGGGGTCGGTGACCGCCGACCCGCGCAGGTACCCGCGTGTCCAGTGCGCAAGGAAGCCGGCGAGGTTCCGGGGGTTCTCCGTTCGGCGCGAGGCCGTGAGGATGTCCGAGGCGGCATGCGCGACGTACCGAATCGGCAGCGACGCCAGGACGGCCGGTGGCCGCAGAGGCGCTGCGACCTCCCCCAGAGACCCCTCGAGCAGCACACCGGCACTCAGGCGGTCCTGCAGCTCGTCGCGCTCACGCAGGTCCAGTGAGCGCGTCGCCTCGTCCCGGAGCTGCTCCCACACGTCCAGGCGCAGCATCACCCCATCCAGGCGGCCGCGCCGCGCGATGTACAGCGGGGTGCGACCCGACTCGGAGGTCGGATCAAGGTAAGTCGAGGTGACCGTCGGGATTCGGGTCGAGGACACAACTTCGGCGGCGCTCATGCGACATCACTCCCCGCACCCGCCAGGGCGAGATCCTCGGCGTCGTCCTGCGCACCGGCCGTGAAGTCGTCACCCTGCAGCCCGACGCGCGCCTGCGACAGCAGCGCACCATCGGTGTCAGCCAGCTGCGCCTCAATGCTCGAGCGCGACGCGCGCATGAGCACGGCGGGCTTGTTGCCGATCTTGAGCAGGCAGCAGCCCTGCTCGAGGTTCATCAGCAGGTCGATCGACGACGGGGGCATGCCGAACAGTCGTTGGCACGCCTCGGCGTCCTCTCGGCGTGCCTGGCGGAACATCGCGATGGTGCCGGCCTCCTTGATCGTGGCGATGGCCGGCGAGTTCGCCGGCACATCGGAGAGATGCTGGTAGTTGGTCACGGTCGACAGGGCGAGTCCGCGAGACTTCTTCGTGTTCTGCTGGGACACCTTGGCGAAGGACCCGTCCACCAGGTGCCAACCCTCCTCGATCACGAAGAACGTCGGGACCGCCGACTTCTGCCGCAGGAGGGTGGCCCGCAGCCACGTGTTGATGATCGCCATGACCACCGGCACCGCCGGGCCGCTATCCGGCAGCGCCGAGATATCGAAGACCGTCAGCCCCGCGTGGACACGGATCTCCTCACTGGTCTCCCCGTCGATCAGCCCGGCGAGCTCGCCTTCGATGCACTCCTCGAGCGCGAACCCGACGCGACGACCCCAGGTTGCGTAGTCGTCGACTCCGTAGCGTCCCAGCTGCGCCTCGACGATCTCCTCGTCCGGCTCCAGGAGGTACCTGGTGACGTCGTGGATCGTCGCGACCGCGCCGCGCTCCCGCGCCCGCGTGACCGCGGCGTCCCGCGCGACCCGCAGGGCCTTGCGCTCGTCCGCGCTGAGGACCTCGCCGATCACCTCTTCGAGGATCGCCTTGAGCAGGTCGGTGTGGTTCGCCGTGAGTCGGTCGGATCCCGTGATCACGGGATCCAGCGGGTTGATCCTCAGCCCGCCCTCTTCGCCGGTGAAGCGGATGGGCTCCACGCCGAGGGCGCGGGCCAGTGAGGCGTACTCGCCCTCGTGCTCGGAGTCTTCATCTCCGGCCGACTGCATCTTCTTGTCCACGATCACGACGCGTCGTCCCAGCATGAGGTTGCGCATCGTGGCCCAGGTCTTGGAGAACGAGGACTTGCCGTAGCCGACATCGCCGATCGAGACGCAGTTCGGAGAGCCGATGACCTTGGACCGGTAGCCCTCGATCGGATCGTGGAAGACCGGCCAGCCGGTGATCAGGTCGTCTCCGGCGTAGAGGCCGAACGATGATGTCGGCGCCCCGGCCACTGCGAGATGCAGCGCCGAGGTCTGCGACGTCGTCGACCGCAGCATGGTGACCTGCTGGTCATAGGCTCCCAGGAAGTCGAGCCACCCCTTCCGGCGAGCCTCCTGCAGCCACGGCTCGGGAAGCTTCGTCTCTGCAGAGGAGGGCGGGGTGCCGCCCTTTCGCTTCTTCCGCTGCTTCACCTTCATCGGTGCTCTCCTCGTCTATGCCGCTCGCAAGTGGCGGCGGGGGCCTGTGGGCTTGCTGCGCTGACGATCACGTCGGCAACCACTTCTTCTTACGCCGCCGCACTCCGGTAGCCAACGGCAGCGTCAGCGGCATCGCCAGGTGGTGCGCGTGGTCCTGCCAGTCGAGGTTCGAGATGTGCGACTCGGCAGCGGCCTCCTCGATCGCGTTGACCGCCCGCTCGAGCTCCTCGAGATCGGGAGCCTGGATCGTCACGGCCAGCGCCCACTCCGCCCCGTGGACGCCCGATCCCGGCTGCAGGTCCTGCAGTCGGCGCTGCGACGCTGTCAGCTGGGCCTCGCTCGTCCCGTCCGAGACCTCCTTGGCCTTCTGCTGCACCGCCGAACGGTCCATCGTCAGGTCATCCCGCGCCTCGGCCCGGGCGGTCGTCGCCGGCACCACCGTCACGTGGGTACTCACGGTGCGTACCACTGCCGGGTTCACGCCCGTCAGGAGAGGCACCAGCATGTCGACCGGCAGCTCTCCCGCCGCGAACCCGTCGCGCGGCACCACGGCCGTGCGGGTGTACCACCGCTTCTGGCTCCCCTCGATCACCAAGTCCCGGGAGGACTCCGAGCCGATCCACGGCAGCCACATCGAGAACCGGTCAGCGCCCTCGAGGCGATCCAACGGCTGATCGGGATCCTGCAGGCTGCGCGTCACCGCGGCGAGCCGTCGCTCGTCGAGCTCCCGGAACGAGAACCCGTTGGCTCGGCCAGCGGAGATGATCCGGCGCAGCTCGGTGGCCAGGACCACGGCCGTGCGGGCATCGGCCCGCTCCCGGTCACTGGCCTCGGCCATGTCGTCCGGGAGGACCACGCGATCGGCCGCCGCGTAGAACTCGCGACTCGCCGGCACACCGATCGCCAGCCAGGTACGGTTCTGCTCCTGCTCGCTGATCACTCCGTCCACGAGCTCGGCGTACGAACGCACGAGGATCTCCGGTGCGTTGTCCGGCAGCGCATCGATGAGCCACTGCACGTGATCGGCCGGGTCGAACGGCACGATCCGCGCCACCGGCTGCAGATGCCTCGCCAGCGAACCCTGACGCGCCATCACGGCCTGGAACTTCGCCCACCCCGCGTGGTTCCGCAGCCCCTCAAGCCCGTCGACCACACCAGACTGCTGTGCCCGGAACTCGAGCACCATCGTGAACTGGGTCTGGTCGTGGATCCGCTGACGAAGCACAGCCACACGTCCAGGATGCTCCGCCCCCGGCCACAGCTCGATCTCGAACCCACGCAACGTCCCGACGGCAGCCGGCAGGTGAGGGACATTCCCCTCAGCGGCCTCGGCCGCCTCTCCCCCGACCGTGTCCAGCGTCTTCATCCGGCGGTTCCAGCGCCGACGCAGGGGAATCGCGAGCATCCCGACCACGGACTTGTGGCCGAAGCTCGGCCTCGGTGACCACACGAACACGGTCGTGGCCAGCAGAACAGCGCCCAGCAGGACGGTCCACGACCAGCGCATCACCATCAGCTGAGCGACCACCAGCACGGCCAGGGTCGACCACATACCGATCCGCTCGAGGCGGTTGCGGCTGCTGCCGAAGATCGAGCGGCCCTGCAGCTCGCCACCGAGCTGCACATGCGTCACGGCCATCACTCGCTCCACTTCCGTCGATCATGCAACGAGCTCTGCTGCTCTTCCTGCGACGGGCCCTGCGAAGGCGGTGCCGCGCTCTCCGCGGCCGTCTTCGCGGTCGCGGCAGCGGTCTGCGTGCCCCTGGCGGCCATGGCCGCCAGGATCAGTGCGCCGCCCGTGGCCGCACCGCCCGCAGCCACACCGGCCTTGCCCGCGGCACCGGCAGCACCTGCCTTGCCGGCACCCGCC
>NZ_KV788874.1:0-4310 GCF_001807385.1 Brachybacterium sp. HMSC06H03
GGGGACCGCCCGCCCGGCGCGCCGCGCGGCCCAGGCGGTGACCCGCTCCAGCGGTCCGCGCCCCTTGAGCGCGGACCAGGCGGTGCAGGCCACGAGCAGCACCACGGCGGAGGCGACCCAGACGCGGTTGTCCGCGATCCAACCGCCGGGCCCGGCGAGCACGACCAGGGAGACCAGGTGCACCGAGTAGGCGGTCAGCGGCATCGATCCCACCGCCGACAGCGGCAGCAGCACCCAGCGCAGGGGTCGCGCGATCAGCAGCAGCCCTCCGATCACGGCCAGCGCGATCCCGCCCGAGCGGAAGATCTCCAGCGTCGAGCCGGAGTGCGGAGCCAGCGAGATCACGGACTCGCCGAGCTCCCATGCCGGGTCCATCTCCGCGAGGGACTCCCCGTATCCGTCCCAGCCCAGGCCGGGCTCGTCCTCCTCCTCGTCGCTCTCCTCGACGGCCGCGCTCGATGCCGCGGACTCCGCCTCGGGCCCGTACACCTCGGGGGCGAGCGTGCCGAGCAGCGCGGCGAGCGCCATCCCGGCCGCGGTCGCGAGCACCGCGGCCCCGGCGCCGATCGCGGCGATCCTCGCGGCCACCCCGGGCCGGCCCAGCGGCATTCGGCCCAGCGCCATCCCCAGCAGGATCAGCGGCGCCCAGGAGGTGAAGCGGTAGCTTCCGGTCAGCACGAGATCGGCGCCAGGCCCGTAGGAGCCGAGCGAGAGCATCTCGGAGAGAGTGACCAGCACCGGCCCGAGCAGCGCGATCGGCAGCGCGAGCAGCAGCAGGCGGGACGGGCGCAACCGGATCACGGGCAGCGCCGCGATGTACACGACTCCGTAGAAGGTGAGGATCACCGCGACCCCGGTGCCCATCATCTCGAGCACCAGGCCGATGAGGAAGATCGCGACGCCCCGGCCCAGCAGGGAGGCGCGCAGCCGCGGCAGCTCGGCCGGCTCCGGGATCCGCCGCCGCCCGGTCACCAGGGCGATCGAGATCCCCGCGAGCACGGCGAAGAGCATCGAGGAGTTGCCGTGCACGATCGAGAGGTAGCTGGCCGGCCAGGTCGGGTCGAAGGTCGGGATGTCCCCGACGTGCGCCCCGATCATCCCGAGGATCGCGAGGGCGCGGGCGATGTCGAGGGCGTTGACGCGCGGCGGGGAGACCAGGGCGGCCAGCCTCTCGCGCGGGCCGCGGCGCGCCGGAGCACCGGACCGAGCAGCCCGGATCCGATCCGTCCCCGCGCTGCCGGTCGCCGCGCTGTCGGTCGCTGCACCGCCGGTCACTGCGCTGTCCATCGGCGGCTCCTCAGCCCGATGCGGCCAAGCCGCTCCACCCGCACCGCGGGGAGCTGCTCGAGAGCGGGCCCCGACGGCCCCGCCCGTCCCGGGCGTCGCGCCCCAGTATGGCCCCGAATCGAACATTTCGTCCATCCTGGGCAGCGCGGTGCGTCCGTCGGCGCGCCGCGCTCATTCCTCCAGCAGTCCCAGGAGCCGCACGGCCTGCGCCTTCGACAGGGGCTCGTTGCCGTTGCCGCACTTCGGCGAGACCACGCAGGCCGGGCAGCCCGCCTCGCAGCCGCACTCCGCGATCATGTCCGCCGTGGCCCGCACCCAGGCGGCGGCGTCGTCGGCCCCGCGCTCGGCGAAGCCCGCGCCGCCCGGCGCCCCGTCGTACACGAAGATCGTCGGCTCCCCGGTGTCCTCGTGCTGAGCGGCGGAGAGCCCGCCGATGTCCCAGCGGTCGCAGGTGGCCAGCAGCGGGAGCATCGAGATCGCGGCGTGCTCGGCGGCGTGCAGCGCCCCGGGCAGCTCCTCGGCGGGGATCTCGGCGGCGTCGGTGCGCTCGCGCGGGACCACCCACCACACGGCCTTGGTGGTCAGGGTGCGCGGCGGCAGGTCCAGCGCGTGCTGGGCGAGGACGGCCTGCGTGAACACGTCCCGCACCTGGTAGCCGGTGACCTGGTCGGTGACGTCCACGGTGCCGAAGCACAGCCGCACCCCGTCCTTCCAGGGCACCTCGCGGTCCACCTGGCGGATCCGGAGCGTCGAGGCGGACTGCGGATGGGTGGAGTGCAGCGGGTCCTCCCGTCGCACGAAGGCGACGGCCTGGTCCACGTCCAGCCGGTTCACCACGTAGCTGCGGCCCTGGTGGAGGTACACCGCGCCGTCGTGGACCTGGGTGTGGGCGCTCGCGGCGTCGACGGTGCCCAGCAGCTCCCCGCCCGTCTCCTCGACGATCCGCACCGGCTCCCCGCCGCTGCCGCGCAGGTCGGTGAGCTCGCGCGCGGACTCGCTCAACGTCCAGTACCAGCCGGTGGCGCGGGCGCGGAGCACGCCGCGGGCGGCGAGCGTCGTGAGCAGCTCCCGCGCCGTCGGCCCGAAGATCTCCTCCTCGCCGTCGCGGATCGCGAGCTCGGAGGCGGCGGCGCACAGGTGCGGGGTCATCACGTAGGGGTTCGCGGGATCGAACACGGCCGCCTCGACCTCGGCGCCGAACACCGTCTCGGGGTGGTGGACCACGTAGGTGTCCAGCGGGTCCTCGCGGGCGACGAACAGGGCCAGGGAGCCGCCGTCCGAGTCCTGCCGGCGGCCGGCGCGGCCGAACTGCTGCCACAGCGAGGCGCGGGTGCCGGGCCAGCCGGCGACGACCACGGCGTCCAGCCCCGAGATGTCGATCCCGAGCTCGAGGGCGTTGGTGGAGGCCAGGGCCAGCAGCTCGCCGCTGCGCAGGGAGTCCTCGAGCCCGCGTCGCTCGCGGGCGAGATAGCCGCCGCGATAGGCGGCGATCCGCTGCGCGGCATCGGCCAGGCGCGCATCGGCGCTCTCCTCCGCCTTCTGCCCCAGCAGGCGCCGCGCCCCGGTGGAGACGAGCTCCGCCCCGCGCCGCGAGCGGGCGAAGACGAGGGTCTGCACGTCCCGCTCGACGAGATCGGCGAGCAGCGCGGCGGCCTCGCTGGTGGCCGAGCGGCGCAGCGGCTCCTCGCGACGGCCCTGCCCGTCCCCGTCGGGACCCGCGTCCTCCTCGCCGCCGTTCGCGTCGCGGCCCGGCTCCTCCCACCGCGCCGGGTCGCCGCGGCCGTCCACGCGGGTGCGAGTGCCCGGCTCCCACAGCCCGATCGTGAGCCCGGCCCGGGGCGAGCCGTCCTCGGTGACCGCCTCGACATCCCGTCCGATCAGCCGCGAGGCGGACAGCTCCGGGTTCGCGGCGGTGGCGGAGGCGAGCACGAACGTGGGATCGGCCCCGTACCGCGCGGCGATCCGGCGCAGGCGCCGCAGCACCATCGACACGTGGCTGCCGAACACGCCCCGGTAGCTGTGGCACTCGTCGATCACCACGTAGCGCAGCGCCCGGAAGAAGTGGGCCCACTGCTCGTGTCCGGGCAGGATCCCGAAGTGGAGCATGTCGGGGTTGGTGAGCACGACGGTGCCGTGGCGGCGCACCCAGCGGCGCTGCTCGGCCGGGGTGTCCCCGTCGTACACGGCGATGCGGGCGTCGCGTATCCCGGCCCCGTCGGCGAGGGCGGTGATGTTGGTGAGCTGGTCCGCGGCGAGCGCCTTGGTGGGCGAGAGGTAGAGCGCCGTCGCCCGGGGCGCCCCGGGGTCGATCTCCCGCGCCCCGATCGCGGTGAGGGTCGGCAGCAGGTAGGCGAGGGACTTGCCGGAGGCGGTGGCGGTGGCGAGCACCACGTCCTGGCCGTCGTGCGCCAGGCGCGCCGCCTGCTCCTGGTGGATCCAGGGGGCGGTGATACCGCGCTCGGCGAGGTGGAGGACCAGGCGCGGGTCGGTCCACTCCGGGAAGCTGCCCCGTCGGCCCTCGCGGGCGGGCCGCCGCTCGACGTGGGTGAGGCAGCCGTGGCGGATCAGCGGGGCGCTGAGGTCGGCGAGCAGCTCCGAGGCCCTGCCTGCCCGCATCCCTCACCGTCCTCCCGCGTCCCCACAGGGTCTGCGCATTCTCCGCACGTCCTCCCCGGAATCCTCCGGGCGCGCTGGGGCACAATCGTAGCCATGCCCGCCACCGCCCCGGAGCACGCACCGGCCGCCGCCCCGACCGTCCTGACCGCGGAGATCGAGGCCCTCGGCACGGACCTGCGCGAGTCCCACTACGTCACCGAGCACCTCGAGGAGGTCCTCGGCGCCGTCGCCTCCGCCGCGCTGCGTCGCGAGGACCCGGCGCCGGCCCGTCGCCGGGTCGCCGCGAGCACCGATCCGGCCGCGACGCTCCTGTCCCTGTTCGTGCTCGGCGAGACGCTGCCCGCGGCCCGGGTCGCCGCGGCACTGCCCACCCTCGGCCTCGAGGGCGCGCAGCGGCTCGGCCTGCT
>NZ_KV788875.1:0-1436 GCF_001807385.1 Brachybacterium sp. HMSC06H03
CGCCCCGCGACGCGCCCGGCGGGTGGCGCGGCGCAGCGCTCGCGCGGCGCCGCCGGTGAGACCGGTCAGGGAGGACAGTGCGGAGGCGGGGCCGAAGCGCATGGGGGAAGGGTATCGGAGGGCGTCCAGCAGGCGCGATGCGCTCCGTCCGTACCCTGGGGGCATGAAGATCCTGCTTCCCGACACCATGCCCCTGGACCCGACGCTGCCGGAGGGCTGGGATGCGGTCGCGGTCGACGCCCGCGCCGAGATCCCCGCCGCCCATCACGACGCCGCCGCCCTCGTGGTCTGGGGCTCCTCCCGCCGCCATCTCGCCTCCGCCGCCGCGGACCTGCCGCAGCTGCGACTGGTCCAGTCCCTCGCCGCCGGGGTGGAGGGGATCCTCGCCGCCGGCTTCTCGGACGACGTCGTCGTCGCGACCGGCGCGGGACTGCACTCGAGGACCGTCAGCGAGCACGCGCTCGCCCTGCTGCTCGCGCTCGTGCGGCGCCTGCCCGAGGCCCGCGAGGCGCAGGAGCGCCACGAGTGGAGCGACGAGCTCGGCGGCCTGCAGCCCCTGCACCCCGAGGGCCGGCTCACCACGCTGCTCGGCGCGCGCGTGCTGGTCTGGGGCTTCGGCAGCATCGGGCAGACCCTCGCCCCGATGCTGCAGGGCCTCGGCGCCGAGGTGCGCGGCGCCGCTCGCAGCGCCGGCACCCGCGCCGGCGTCGAGGTGATCGCCGAGACCGACGTGCCCGCCGCCCTGCCGGACACCGACGTGCTGGTGAACATCCTGCCCGCCACCGAGCGCACCGCCGGGATCGTGGGTCGCGAGGTGCTCGCCGCGCTGCCGGACCACGCGATCCTCGTCAACGTCGGCCGCGGCGCGACCGTCGACCAGGTCGCGCTGCGCGAGGCGCTCGAGGCGGGGACCCTCGGCGCGGCCGGCCTCGACGTCACCGAGCCCGAGCCGCTCCCGGAGGGCGACCCGCTGTGGGACGCGCCGCGCCTGCTGATCACCCCGCACGGCGCGGGAGGCCGGCCCGTCGGCGCCGACGAGCGGATCGCCGCGAACCTCCGCGCCCTGGTCGAGGGCGGCGAGGTGCTGCACCCGGCCGCGCGCTGAGCCCTGCGCCGAGCGCCTCGCTCAGCCGGCGAGGTCGGCGGCGAGGCGCTCGACGGCCCGGGCCGAGGTCTCCGCGACCACGTCGATCTCGAGGTGGAACTGCTGCCCGGCGGCGGGACCGCACAGGTCCGAGACGGCGCGCAGCGCCACGAAGGGCACGCCGAGCGCCCCGGCGGTGCGGGCGGTGGCGGTGGTCTCCATGTCGGCGCTGAGCGCGCCGGGGAACCGCTCTCGCATCGGATCCGCCAGCGGGGCGGTGACGAAGGCGTCGCCGGAGAGCATCAGCCCGCGCCGCACCGCGGCCGCCTCGTCGGCGCGGGCGGCGCGCTCG
>NZ_KV788876.1:0-2405 GCF_001807385.1 Brachybacterium sp. HMSC06H03
GGCGGCTGGGGCCGCGTCGCCGCGGCGGTGCGCCGCCGCCCGCGCCCGCTGTGGATCCTCACCGCGGTGTTCCTGGGCCTGGCCTGTCTGGGCGTCACCCAGCTGCAGGCCTCGGGCGTCGCGCAGTCCGAGCTCGTGCTCACCGAGTCCTCCGCCCGCGACGGCCAGGTCGCGCTCGGCGAGCACTTCCCCGCCGGCGCCGGCTCGCCCGTGCAGGTGATCACCGCGCAGGAGGACCTCGAGGAGACGGCCGAGCACCTGCTCGCCCAGGACGGCATCGACGCGGTCACCGTCGCCACCGCCGACTCGCCCAGCGGCTCGGCTCCGGTCACCGCCGAGGGGATCCGTCCCGCCGGTCCGCCCGGTGCGCCGGTGCCCGAGCCCACCGCGGTCGACGGGCAGGTGCTGCTCCAGGGCACCCTCACGGAGGCCCCGGACTCACGGGCGGCGGAGGAGACCGTCCGGGCGCTGCGCGCCGATCTCGCGGCCGACGGGCCCGCGGCGCTGGTCGGCGGGGTGACCGCCACGGCGATCGACACGAACGACGCCTCCGTCCACGACCGCGCGCTGATCATCCCGATCGTGCTCGCGGTGATCCTGGTGATCCTCATGCTGCTGCTGCGCGCGATCCTCGCGCCGGTCCTGCTGATCGCGACGACCGTGCTGTCCTTCGGCACGGCGATGGGGATCTCCGCCCTGCTCTTCGACCACGTGCTCGGCTTCCCCGGCGCCGATCCCGCGGTGCCGCTGTTCGGCTTCGTGTTCCTGGTCGCCCTCGGCATCGACTACAACATCTTCCTCATGACCCGGGTGCGGGAGGAGGCGCTGCGGCACGGCACGGCCGACGGGGTGGTCCGCGGCCTCGCCGTCACCGGCGGGGTCATCACCTCCGCGGGGCTGGTGCTCGCCGCGACTTTCGCCGCGCTCGGCGTGATCCCGATCCTGTTCCTCGCCCAGCTCGCCGTGATCGTCGCGCTCGGCGTGCTGCTGGACACCTTCGTAGTGCGCACGCTGCTGGTGCCGGCGCTGGTGCTGGACCTGGGGAAGGTCGTGTGGTGGCCCTCGCGCCTGTGGCGCGAGGGCGCGCGCTGACCCGCGACGATACTCCGCGATCGACGTCCAGGGGCCCGACGTCCGCAGTCGCGGGGCCGGCGCGCGGTCAGCCGCGGCGAGGAGACGGCCGCTGCGGGGCCGGTGACCGCGTCACCGGGGAGAGCAGCGCGTCGGAGGTGCTCTCCGCGTCGAGCACCCCCGCGATGCGGCGGAGGAAGGCTGCGACCTCGCCGCGGGCATCCTCGGGCACCTGCTCCGCCGCCTCCTGCATCCGCGCGTGCAGGCCGTCCAGGCGCTCCCGGACCTGCGTGTGCCCGTGGTCGGT
Source organism: Brachybacterium sp. HMSC06H03 (assembly GCF_001807385.1). Taxonomy (NCBI): domain Bacteria; kingdom Bacillati; phylum Actinomycetota; class Actinomycetes; order Micrococcales; family Dermabacteraceae; genus Brachybacterium; species Brachybacterium sp. HMSC06H03. Next base: position 1,379 of record NZ_KV788876.1, read on the forward strand.
CGCGACGACGACGCTCGAGCGGCGATCGTGCGGGTTCGGGACACGCTGCAGGTGCCCCGAGGCGGTGAGACGGTCCAGCAGCTTCGAGCTGGAGGCGCCGGAGATCCTGAGCAGCCGCGCCAGGCCCAGCGGGGTCAGCGGCTCCCCGTGCCGCTCGTGGGCGATGACATGGCGCAGCGCGGCCAGGTCGGTCGTGTTCATGTCCATCCCGGCGCTCATCCGTCGGCGCATGTCGCCGTGTGCGGCCTGGTAGGTGAGCACGTCGATCGCGGAGTCGTGCTCGGGGTACCAGTAGCCGTCGGGGTGCTCGCCCCCCGCCTCTGCCGTCGCCTCACCCGACGCGTCGGCGCCGCGTGCCGTGTCCGCTGCGCCGGCCGCGTCCCGACGCGCGGTCCCGTACCGTCGCGACTCCTGCGCGTCGCCCGCTTGGTCCATCCCAGGATCGTAGCGTCCTGCGGGCGGGGGACGTCCGCGCGGTCATCGCGGCCGACCGACCGGGTGCAGGGCATGACCTTCCGCTCTTCGTGGACGATACTGGCAGGACGGATCCGTCAACGAGGAGGAGGCCGTCATGGTCGCTCTCACACCCGTCATCACCCGATCCATCGATCTGGCGCGGAGCAGCGGCGCAGGATTCCATGCCGAGCCGGTGGTCCGCCGGGGCGCGCTCCAGCAGACGGTCCTCGCGCTGACCGAGGGCACACGGCTGACCGAGCACGAGGACGTGGTGCCCGCCTCCGTCTACCTGATGCACGGCGCTCTCCGGGTCGAGGCGCCACAGCCGTTCGTCATCCAGCAGGGCGAGCTGCACGAGCTGCCGGACCTACGCCGCGCCGTCGTCGCCGTCGAGGACACGGTGATTCTGCTGACCGCCGCGACCGAGGGCGGGACCGCGCTGCACGAGTACGTGCTCGCCCCGGAATGAGCGCCGAGGACGGGGCGCTCGCCGTCTACGTCGGCGAGCACGCCTGTCGCGCGCTGGACGGGATCTTGCGGGACGGCGCCGAGCTGCCCGTGGAGATCGTGC
>NZ_KV788877.1:0-1906 GCF_001807385.1 Brachybacterium sp. HMSC06H03
TCGGTGGGAGGCGCGGTCGGCGGGGCCGTGGGCGGCTTCCCGGGCGGGGTCATCGGCGGCTCGCTGGGCGGCGGCAGGCTGCCACCGGTCGGCACGGACGCGAGCGAGTCGTTCGGCGCGTGCGCGTCCGCGCCGAGGTGGTCGGCCGGGCGGTCCTCGAGCGGGTGGCGGGTCATCGCGGCCCCGTTCCCGGGACCTCGATCGGCACCCGGTCCTCGAGCATCCGCGAGCGGGTGAGGAACCGCTTCCCGTCGGGCGTCTCGAGGCTGAAGCCGCCGCCGCGCCCGTCGACCAGGTCGATCGTCAGGTGCGTGTGTCGCCAGTAGGCGAACTGCTCGCGGCTCATCCAGAAGTCCAGCGGACTGGTGGTGCCGTCGGGCAGGGGCACCTCGACGTGGCCCATCCGCACGTCGGCGTCGCCCGTGAGGAAGTCGCCCTCCGGATAGCACATGGGGGAGGAGCCGTCGCAGCAACCGCCGGACTGGTGGAACATCAGCGGGCCGTTCCGGTCGATGAGCCGCTGGATCTGCGCGACCGCCGAGGAGGTGAAGGCGACGCGGGAGAAGTCCTCGCCCTCGACCGTCGGCTCCATCTCCAGGACGTCGTCGGCGCCCGTCGGCTCCGGCAGCGGGGGTGCTTGCGGCTGCCCGGGCTGCGGGGCGGGGGTGGGGGAGGTGTCGGTCATCGGGCTCTCCTTCCAGCACGGCCGACAGCGGGCCGGCCGGGTGCGCGGCGGCGATCGTCGGCCTCTGCGTCACGGGCGTCCCGGACGGCGTGCGCGACGGCCGACGTCGGCCGGTGTGACGCGGGCCACCAGGATAGACCCGTGTCGGCGGACATAGGGTGGAGCGCATGGAACACCGCCACCTCGGCCGCTCCGGCCTCAAGATCAGCGAGATCATCTACGGCAACTGGCTCACCCACGCCTCCCAGGTCGAGGACGACCGTGCCCGCGCCTGCGTCCGCGCCGCGCTCGACGCGGGCATCTCCACCTTCGACACCGCCGACACCTACGCCAACACCGCCGCGGAGGTCGTGCTCGGCGAGGCGCTGAAGGGCGAGCGCCGCGAGTCGCTCGAGATCTTCACCAAGGTGTACTTCCCGACGGGCCCGAAGGGGCACAACGACACCGGCCTCTCCCGCAAGCACATCCGCGAGTCGATCGACGGTTCGCTGCGCCGCCTGGGCACCGACTACGTCGACCTCTACCAGGCGCACCGCTACGACTACGCGACCCCGCTCGAGGAGACGATGCAGGCCTTCGCCGACGTCGTCCACTCCGGCAAGGCGCTCTACATCGGGGTCTCCGAGTGGAACGCGGATCAGTTGCGCGCCGGCCACCAGCTCGCCCGCGAGCTCGGCATCCAGCTCGTCTCCAACCAGCCGCAGTACTCGATGCTGTGGCGGGTCATCGAAGAGCGCGTCGTGCCGACCTCGCGCGAGCTGGGGATCTCCCAGATCGTCTGGTCGCCGGTCGCGCAGGGCATCCTCACCGGCAAGTACAAGCCCGGCGCCGAGGCGCCCGAAGGCTCGCGCGCCCGCGACGAGAAGGGCGGCGCGGACATGATCAAGCGCTTCCTGAACGACGAGGTGCTCACCGCCGTGCAGGGTCTGCTGCCGATCGCGGAGGAGCTGGGGCTGACCCCGGCGCAGCTCGCGATCGCCTGGGTGCTCAGCAACGACAACGTCGCCGGCGCCATCATCGGCGCCTCCCGCCCCGAGCAGGTCACCGACAACGTCAAGGCCGCGGGCGTCACGCTCGACGCCGACGTGAAGGCCCGGATCGACGAGATCCTCGGCGAGATCCCCGAGACCGACCCGGACCAGACCCGCTCACCGGCTCAGCGCCTGGCCTGACCTGCCCCGGCGCGGCGCCTGGCCTGCCCCGGCGCGGCGCCGCCGCCCG
>NZ_KV788878.1:0-1115 GCF_001807385.1 Brachybacterium sp. HMSC06H03
GGCCGCCCCCAGCGCGTCGCCCTCCCCGACGCAGGACGCCCCGGCGGCCACACAAGGCGGGAGCGCGCAGGGCGAGCCGACGCGGACGGCACCCGCCCAGGACCGCTCCTGGGGTGCGCTCGCCGGTGCCGGTGCCGGTGCCGGTGCTGGTGCCGGTGCCGGCCGGGCCCCGGGCGATGAGCGTCGAGAGCCGCAGGGCGGGCAGGGGGAGCCCGGCGACCGGCGCGCTTCGGCACCGACGGCTCCGTCATCCGCCGACGCCCCGACCGCGCCGCAGAGCGGCCCGTCGGGTCCGCAAGGTGGTCCGTCGTCTCCGCATGGGGGCCCGACGGCTCCGCAAGCTGGACCGGCCGGACCACAGGGTGACCAGTCCACGCCGCAGGGTGCGGGCCCCGCACCCCAGGGCGCGTCGGGAGCACCGCAGAACGCTCCGGCGGAGCCGCAGGGTGCCCCCGCTTCAGGCGGCGGGATCGATGCCGACGCAGTGCGCGGGCACTGGTCCGCGATCCTCGACGAGCTGCAGCAGATCCGCCGCCCGAGCTGGGCTCTGATCTCACAGAACGCGCACGTCAACGGCGTGAACGGCAGCACCCTCGTGCTCGGTTTCCGCACAGAGGGTCTCGTGAGCGCCTTCCGCCGCGGCACGGCGGCGGAGAACCTCGCCGACGCTGTCCGACGCATCATGCACATCGACGTCATGGTCGATGCCATCGTCGGGGAGGACCCCGGCCCCGGTGGGGTAGGCCCCGGTGGAGGTGGCCCCGGCGGAGGTGGCCCCGCAGGTCCGGGTTCCGCTGACAGAGGCCCTGGCGGGAACGCTCCTGGCGGTGCCGGACCGGGGAGCGCCGGCCGCGGTGGCCCTGCCGACTTCGGTGACCCGGGCGGCCCGGGGGGTCGGGGCGGTTCGGGCGACTGGGCTCCCCGCGGGCAGGGTCCTGTCGGGCAGGACGCTCCCGGCCCGGGTGGACAGGGAGGCGGAGCCTCCGGTGGTCCGACTGCGGAGGACCCGTCCGGCGGCCAGGCTCCGCGGACCGGGGGAGCGCCGTGGGGAGACGCAGCCTCCGCGATGGCGCCGCGCGACCCGGCGCCCGCCCGCGCACCATCCGTGCCGGGCT
>NZ_KV788879.1:0-13859 GCF_001807385.1 Brachybacterium sp. HMSC06H03
TAGCGGGTGTTCGCCTCCTCCACTCCCTTTGTCATGCCCCGAATCGGGGAGCAGCCAGGACGGCAAGGGCGGGGCGGCTCGGCAAGAGCTGGTCCGAGGTCATGTCGCGCTCGGGGGAGGCGCCGGCCCATGGCGTCTCCGGCTCCGGGATGGGCCCGGTCGAGGGGGCGATTCCTGCAATCCCCTCGGCGGAGCGCTCCGCAGTTCCGCCCGTCACCTCGGGGCCGTACGTCCGCTCAGGGCCCCTGCCTCCCCGGTAGACTCGGCTGTCGTGTCGCTCCTGTCCGGGAGCGCAGTCCGCACTCCGGCCCCGCTCGTCGGGACCGGTCCGATCCCCAGGAGAGACATGCCGTCCACGCTGCCGGGTGTGCCCGACATCGATGATCAGCTCGCGACGAGCATCGTCGAGCGCCTGGGCACCATCGAGCATGGGCTGCGCGATTCCGTCGCAAGCTCCGACGACATGGTGCGCTGGACCGCTCGCCACCTCATGGACGCCGGCGGCAAGCGTGTGCGCCCGATGCTCGTGCTCCTGGCGGCGTCCCTCGGGGACGTCGATGCCGAGGGCGTGCAGGACGCGGCGATCCTCGTCGAACTGACCCACCTGGCGAGCCTGTACCACGACGACGTGATGGACTCGGCGCCCACCCGCCGCGGCACCGACAGCGCCCACTCGCTGTGGGGCAACAACGTCGCGATCCTCACCGGGGACTTCCTCTTCGCCCGGGCGAGCGCGCTGAGCGCCCGCATCGGCCCCGAGGCCGTGCGGATGCACTCCGAGACCTTCGAGCGGCTCTGCCTCGGCCAGCTGCACGAGACCGTCGGTCCTGCCGAGGGGGAGGACCCCTTCGCCCACTACATCTCCGTCCTCTCCGACAAGACGGCGTCGCTGCTCGCCCTCGCCGGCGACCTCGGCGCCTCCCTCGCCGGTGCCCCCGAGGGCTCCGGCGACGTCATGCGCCGCTACGGCGAGAAGGTCGGGGTCGCCTTCCAGCTCGCGGACGACGTGCTGGACCTCGAGAGCGACGCCGCCACGAGCGGGAAGACCCCGGGCATCGACCTGCGCGAGGGCGTCCCCACCATGCCCACCCTTCTCGTCCGTCGCCGGGCGGCCGAGCAGCAGGACGCGCGCAGCCTCGAGATCCTGCGCAGACTCGACAGCGATCTCAGCGACGACACCGCGCTGGGCGAGCTCGTGGAGCTGCTGCGCGAGGACCAGGCGCTCGAGGAGACGCGCCGGCTCGCCCAGCGCACCGCCGATGAGGCCGTCGAGATCCTCGGCGAGCTGCCGCAGGGTCCCGTCCGTGAGGCACTGGAGACGTTCACCCGCACGCTCGTCGAGCGCCGTCGGTGAGCTCCTCGTGAGATCGGCGACCGTTCCCTCTGCCTGACCTGCACGGGGACGGAACGTGACCGGGCGCGTAGAACGTCGCGCGGGGGACCGGTACTCTGTCCGTTGTCGTGCGCGACCACATCGACCGCGGGGGTCTTCTCCTCAGTGAGAGCAGCCGGTCGAGGCCGGGCGTGCGCGAGGAGTCTGCACGTCTTCTGGGGGTACCACCATGTCAGTCACCGCTGGACCGAAGAGGCGCCGCGGTCGGCGCACCACGGTCGTGTCCACGGCCGTCCTGTCAGTGGTGGCGCTCGTCCTCACCGGCTTCGCCGTGAACTACGACGGCCTGTCCTCATCGGAGGTCGAGGTCTCCGACGGCGGCGTCTGGGTCAGCAACGGCGACCGCGGCCTCATCGGCCGTCTGAACGTCGACGCCGGCGAGCTCGACGCACGCATCTCCGCCACCGGCCAGGACCTCGACATCATTCAGTCCGGCTACCACGTCTTCGAGACCGGGCCGCGCGGCATGACCCCCATCAACACCGCGGCCGCCTCCCGTGCGGGCCTCGTCGAGCTGCCGCCCGAGTCCACCGTCCGCATCGGCGGGGACCGCGTCGTGATCGCCGCGCCCGACGGCCGGGTCTGGATCCTCTCCCCGGACGAAGCCGCCGCGTTCAGCCCCGCCTCCGTCGAACCGGTCCTCGAGACCGGCAACGGCGCGCCGCCCGTCGCCGTCTCCATGAGCGGCGACGTCTACGTGCTCAACGGCGAGGAACTCCTGCGCTACCCCCGGACCCCGTCCACCCGAGACACGAAGGCGGACAAGCCGTTCATCGCCGGCGGGGTCTCGAGCGACGCCGCGCAGGTCGAGCTCACCGTCGTCGGCGACGTGCCGGTGATCATGGACCGCGAGAACCGCATGCTGCGCCTCGGCACCGAGATGAAGGACTACCCGCTCGAGGATTACGGGATCTCCTCCCTCGAGGTCGGCGAGCTCCAGCAGGCCGGCCCCGCCTCCGAGGACGTCGTCCTGTCCACCGCCGACACGATGCTGCTGATCCCCCTCGACGGCGGGAAGGCGGAGTCGATCTCCGCCGGCGGCACCGGCTCCGAGGTCGTCGAGCCGGCGCAGGTCGACGGCTGCGCCTACGGCGCCTGGGGCGGGTCCCTGCGCTACGTCCGCGCCTGCGAGGGCCAGGAGCCCGTGGTGGAGGCGATACCCGAGGTGAAGGCCGGTGCGGACCTCTCCCTGCGGCAGAACCGCGACCTGGTCGTGCTCAACGACCAGAAGTTCGGCCTGTCCTGGGAGATCATGGACTCGATGCAGCTGGTCGACGATTGGGTCATCAACCAGGACATCCAGACCGATCAGTCGAAGGAGAAGGAGAAGGAGACCCTCACCACCACGATCGAGAACGTCGCGGCCGAGCGCGAGGAGGAGAACCGGCCCCCGACGGCCAACGACGACACGTTCGGCGTGCGGCCCGGTCAGAACGTGGTCCTCCCCGTCACGCGCAACGACGTCGACCCCGACGGCGACGTGCTCACCGTCGATGTGGAGGGGAAGCAGCCGGCCGCCGGGCAGGTCACCCCGATCGCGGGCGGCACGCAGCTCCAGATCCAGGTCGCCGACGACGCCTCCGGCACCCAGACCTTCACCTACGCCGTCGACGACGGGCGTGGAGGCAAGGACACCGCCACCGTCACCCTCGAGGTGCGCCAGGAGGGGGAGAACTCCGCTCCGCAGGCCGCCGAGGAGACGATGACCAAGGTCCAGGTCCGCTCCGGCCAGGAGATCAGCTTCAACATCCTGCCGTACTGGGAGGACCCCGACGGCGACGCCTTCTACCTCTCCAACGCCACGGTCCCGCCGGAGGACCTCGTCACCTTCACCCCCGACGGGAAGATCACCTTCAACGACGCCGGCCTCTCGCCGGGCACGAAGCAGGTCCAGCTCACCTTCCGCGACGAGAACGGCGAGACGGGGGAGGGGACGATCCAGATCGAGTCGGTGACCGACAGCGACCTCCCGCCGATCACCACCGCCGACCACGTCAGCATCGTCTCCGGACGCACCACAACGCTCAAGCCCCTGGTCAACGATCTCAACCCCAACGGCGGCGAGCTCGAGCTGATCAGCGTCGGCGAGTCCGAGGGGCTGGAGGTCGACCCGGCCCTGGACGCCGGGAGCGTCGACGTCACCGGTGCCGGGCCCGGCACCCACTACCTGGAGTACACGGTCGGGGCGAGCGGCGGCAGCACCACCTCCCTGGGACTGATGCGCATCGACGTGGTCGAGCCGGAGGCGGAGAACCTCCAGCCCGTCGCCGTCGACGACCTCGGAACGGTCACCACCGGCACCGACACGCTCGTGGACCCGCTGGAGAACGACGTGGACCCCACCGGCGGGGTGCTGGTCGCGAACTCCCTCGAGGTCCCCGAGGGCAGCGGCCTGAAGGCCACCGTCGTCGACCACCACCTGGTGCGGGTCGAGGCGGAGCCCGGCGCGACCGTCTCCTCCGAGCCGGTCCCCATCACCTACGAGGTCTCGAACTCGGCCGGCACCTCGACGGGCACCATCCGGATGATGGTCGTGAACACGGACACGCAGTTCGCGAACCCGGAGGCTGTCCCGGACCGCACCGTCGTGCGCGCCGGGGACATGGTCAACATCGACGTCACCGCCAACGACGTCTCGCCCACGGGCTCCGACCTCCACCTCGGCACGAACCTCGACACCTCCCGCGCCGACGCGCTGGGCAACACCGAGCCGCACCAGGACATGCTGCGCTTCCGCGCCGACGACGACGCGACGGGCGAGGCCGTCGTGCGGTACGAGGTGGTCGACGAGACGGGCCGCACCGGCTCCGCCCTCGCCTACATCACCATCGTGCCGCGGGACGCGGAGAACACCCCGCCGCGGCCGGAGAACCTCACCGCCCGCGCGGTCGCGGGCACCCCGGTGCGGATCCCCGTCCAGACCACCGGCATCGATCCTGACGGCGACTCCGTGATGCTCACCGGCGCGGCGAGCCCCATGCCCACCCTCGGCGAGATCACCACCGCGAACGGCGAGTGGATCGAGTACGTGCCGCACGAGGACTCGGTCGGCACGGACCGCTTCCGCTACCAGGTGATGGATCGCCACGGCGCGATCGGCACCGCGGAGGTGCTCGTCGGCATCGCCGCGCCCACGGACCGCAACCAGGCCCCCTACGCGGTCGACGACACCGTCGAGGTGCGCCCGGACCGCGAGGTGCAGATCCCGGTGCTCGACAACGACACCGACCCCGAGGGCGACGCGCTCGGCATCGTCCGCGGCGACGTGGAGGCGATGACGGACATCGCGTACGTCGAGCCGCCGGAGGGCACGGAGGACAATCTCGTCACCGTCACCTCCCCCGCCGAGGAGGGCACCCACACGGTGCTGTACTCGGCGACCGACGGGCAGCTGAAGTCCAGCGCGACCGCGACCGTCAAGGTCGCCGCGAACGCGCCGCTGCTCTCCCCGGTCGCGGTCGACGACTTCGTGCCGGTCGAGGACGTCCTGGATCCGAAGAAGGACCACGTCGAGGTGGACGTGCTCGCCAACGACTCCGATCCCGACGGCAGCACCAACGACCTCGAGGTCGCGCTCGACGGCTCCTACGAGGGCGTGGACCTGCGCGAGGACGGGACGCTGAAGATCGTGCCCCAGGAGGAGCAGCAGCGGATCCGCTACATCATCACCGACCAGGACGACCAGTCCTCGGCCGGCTACGTGTGGGTGCCCGGCACCGCGAAGCAGGCCCCCGTCTGGGTGGGCGAGCCGGTGACGGTGCAGGCCGGCGCCGAGGCGAAGATCGACCTCGCCGATCCCCAGAACGTCCGGGTGCGTCCGGGCGCGGAGAGCGTGCAGATCACCGACCCGTCGCTCGTGACGGCAGGCCACGGCGACGGCGGCGAGCTCGTCGAGAACGAGACGACGCTGAGCTACCGCCCTGCCGCGGACTTCTCCGGCAAGGACACCATCAGCGTCGAGGTCACGGACGGTGCGGTGGGGGACGCGACCGCGGCCACCGCGACGCTCGCGATCCCGGTCGAGGTCGCGCCCGAGGACGAGAACCTCCCGCCGACCTTCCAGGGCGCGCTGCTCGAGGTCGCGCAGGGTGAGGGCCAGGCCACGGTTGACCTCGCGCCGGGCGTCGACGACCCCGATGACGACAAGTTCACCTTCGCCCTCGGGAAGTACACCGAGAACCCGGAGATCGACGTGTCGGTCGAGGGCTCGGTCTTCACCGCCACGGCGACGCCGAAGGCCCCCAAGGGCACGGTCCTCGAGGTGCCGGTGACCGTCTCCGACGGGACGAACGATCCGGTGGAGTCCTCCGTGCAGGTCACCGTCGGCGGCTCGCCGCGGCCACTGCTCACCACCGTGATGGACGAGGACACGATCGACGCGGGCACCACCAAGGACATCGCAGTGCTCGAGAACGACTCCAATCCCTTCCCCGGCGGGGACCGGGAGCTGCTCAGCGCCGGCCTCACCGCCGGTGAGGGCACCGTCGAGCTCAAGGGCGACAAGGTCTCGATCACCCCGGCAGAGACCTTCCACGGGATCCTCACCGCTCAGTACACGGTCGAGGACGACACCGGAGACCCGGACCGCCACGTCACCGGCGAGATCCGGATCGTGGTGCGCGGCAAGCCGGCGCCGCCCTCCGCGCCGCGCATCGGGGAGGTCGGCGACGGGTTCGTCGAGCTGAACTTCGACGCGGGAGCCGACAACGGCGCCCCGATCACCGGGTACACGGTCACCGCGGCGACCGGCGGGACGGTGTCGCAGCAGTGCGTCTCGACCTCCTGCACGATCACGGGGCTGACCAACGACACGGAGTACACCTTCCAGGTCGTGGCGACCAACGACGTCGGCGACTCCGACCCGTCGGTGCCCTCGGCCGTGGCCCGCCCCGACGTGCGCCCCGAGAAGCCGGCCGCCCCGCAGGCGGAGCGCGGCGACCAGCAGCTGACCGTCGGCTGGACCGCGCCGGAGAACCGTGGCTCCGCGATCCAGAGCTACGAGGTGCAGGTCCAGGACACCAGCGGTCAGGGGATCTCCTCCCAGACCGTCGAGGGCGGCAGCACCCAGACGGTGTTCGCAGGGCTCACCAACGGCGTCGACTACCGCTTCCGGGTGCGGGCCTCGAACCTGGCCGACGAGCCCTCGGAGTGGTCGGAGTGGTCCTCGGCGGAGCACCCGGCCGGCAAGCCCAAGTCTCCCAGCGGCACCCCCTCGGCCGAGCGGGTCAACACCGCGCTCGGCGGCGCGGTGGACGTGACGTGGCCCGCGATGACGGATGCCGAGGCGAACGGCGAGCCGATCACCCAGTACGTCGTGAAGTCCTCCTCCGGCGCGATCCAGACCGTCGACGGCGGGACCACCAAGGCGTCCTTCCGGGACCTCGACCGCGACAGCAAGCACACCTTCACCATCACCGGCGTGAACTCCGTCGGCACCGGCACCGGCTCCTCGAAGGCGTCGAACGAGGTCGTCCCATGGGCGAAGCCCGAGGCGCCCACCGGGGTGAAGGCGTCCCTGCCGAGCGAGGGCAAGGGCGACGGCCCGAACGGCCGGGCGAACGTGAGCTGGGCGGCGGCCGACGGCAACGGCACCACTGTCACCAAGTACGTGGTGCGCTGGAACGGCGGCTCGAAGACCGTCGACGCCTCGTCCACGAGCACATCCATCTCCGGCCTGAGCAACGGCACCTCGTACCGCTTCACCGTCGAGGCCCGCAACGGCTTCGCGGCCGACGGCGGGATCAGCCCCCGCTCCAAGGAGTCCAACGCGGTCACGCCCTACACGAAGCCGGCCGGGCCGCAGATCAGCACCAGTGCCGGCACCTGTCATGCCGCCGACAACTGCAACGTCTCCTACACCGTGACGGCGAACGGCACGGACGGCGGCCGGGACAAGACCCTCAAGGTGTGGATCGACGGCAAGGCGCAGACCGTCTCCGGCAACAAGTTCTCGCACACCCAGCGGGTGGACTCGGGGTCCACGCACGACATCACGGCCGAGGTCGTGAACGAGGGCGGGCTCAGCAGCGGCAAGGTCAAGGACTCCGTCACGGCCAACAAGTACAGCCCGCCAGCGCCCAAGCTCGACTCCGGGAGCTGGAACTGGTCGCAGAACTACACCGGCGTGACCGAGGACTGCAGCTCCGGGGAGTGCAAGCGGTTCGGGTACACGCTGACGAACCTCGAGCCCGGCAAGAAGTACAAAGTCCACTACGGCGACAACAACGACGCGAACTGGGGAGAGTTCGAGATCACCGCCGATGCCAACGGCCGGTGGACGCAGCCGCAGGACCAGTGGTTCTTCGGCTACGACAAGACCACCAACAATCCGCTGCGGGTGTACGTCAACGGCACACAGGTCGGCAGCGCGTACATGCCTCGCTGAACGAGCTCCTCCCCTCCCAGAGCACGTCCCAGACCTCACCTCCTCGAGAAAGCACCTGAGTACCCATGAGCATGACCCCCGAACAGGCCCGCTGGTTCGCCGACACCTTCGACAAGCTCGTCCAGAGCGTCGGCCAGGCCGTCCTCGGCAAGAACGAGGTGGTCCGCCTCGTGCTGACCGCGATGATGGCCCCCGGCCACGTGCTGCTCGAGGACGCGCCGGGCACCGGCAAGACCTCCCTCGCCCGCTCCATCGCGGCGACCGTGCAGGGCACCAGCACCCGCATCCAGTTCACCCCGGACCTGCTGCCCTCCGACGTCACCGGCGTGACGATCTACGACCAGAACACGAAGTCCTTCGAGTTCCACAAGGGCCCCGTCTTCGCCAACGTCGTCCTGGCCGACGAGATCAACCGCGCCTCGCCCAAGACCCAGTCGGCGATGCTCGAGGTGATGGAGGAGGGCCGCGTCACCGTCGACGGCGTCACCCACGAGGTCGGCAACCCCTTCATGGTGATCGCGACCCAGAACCCGATCGAGCAGGCCGGCACCTACCGCCTCCCCGAGGCGCAGCTGGACCGCTTCCTGATGAAGACCTCGATCGGCTACCCGGACCACGCCTCGAGCGTGCAGATCCTCCAGGGCTCCGCCCTGCGCGACCGCTCCGAGCAGCTCACCCCGCGCATCTCCCTGCAGGCTGTCAACGACATGACCCAGCTCGCCTCCACCGTGCACGTGGACCCGGCGGTGCTCGAGTACGTCTCGCGCCTGATGGAGGAGACCCGCCTCGCGCCCGAGGTCCGCGTCGGCGTCTCCATCCGCGGCGCCCTCGCCCTCATGCGCACCGTCAAGGTGTGGGCCGCCGTCAACGGCCGCCACTACGTGATCCCCGACGACGTCAAGGCACTCGTGGAGCCCGTGTGGCTGCACCGCTTCGTGCTCGACCCCGAGGCCGAGTTCGCGGGCACCACCGCGAAGTCCGTCATGACCAAGATCCTCAGCGAGGTGGCGCCTCCCCAGGCGCGCCAGCAGACGGCATGAGCTCCCAGCCCTCCTCCGTCCCCACCGACACCGCCGACGCGAAGTCCGCCAAGGCCGAGGCGAAGAAGCGCCGTCGCACCGCCGCGGCCGAATCCCGTGCCGGCTCCCGCCGCGAGCGCCGCAGGGCGCGCGCGGCCGCGAAGCGCGCCCGTGAGGGGCAGACCGGACCGGCCGAGGAGACCACGCAGGGCGATGCCCCCGCGAGCACCGGCTGGGCCGGGCTGCGGGACCGCGTCGTCGAGCTGTGGATGCGCCGCATCCACCCGGTGCTCGACGTCGTCTCCCCGGTGGGATGGGCCGTGGCCGGCGTCGCCGCCGCGTGCTGGATCGCAGGCCTGACCCTGCACGTCACCGAGCTGAACGTGGTCGCGCTCGCGCTCACCGTCCCGCTCGTGATCGCGGCGCTGTTCGTGCTGGGCAAGGCGAACTACAAGGTCACCCTCGACCTGCAGACCCACCGGGTCGTCGTCGGCACCCGGGCCGTCGGCCGGGTCGAGGTCGCCAACCCCACCCAGCGCGACATCCTCCCCTCGCGGATCGAGCTGGCCGTCGGCCAGGCGACCGCCCAGTTCCTGGTGCCGCGGCTCGCGGCCGCGCAGAGCCACGAGGAGCTCTTCGCCGTCCCCACCAAGCGCCGCGCCGTGCTGGTCGTCGGCCCCGTCCGCTCCGTGCGCGACGACCCGCTCTCCCTCATGCGCCGCCAGGTCACCTGGGCGAAGGAGCAGGAGCTGTTCGTCCACCCGCGCACGGTCCGCCTCGACGAGGCCGCCAGCGGCTTCCTCCGCGACCTCGAGGGCACGCCCTCCTCGGACCTCTCCAGCTCCGACATCGCCTTCCATGCTCTGCGCGACTACGCCCCCGGCGACGACCGACGCCACGTCCACTGGCGCACCACCGCCCGCACCGGGAAGCTCATGGTCCGCCAGTTCGAGGAGACCCGCCGCTCCCACGTGGTGGTCGCGCTCGACAACCTCGCCGAGCACTATGCGAGCGAGGAGGAGTTCGAGCTGGCCGTGTCCGTGGCCGCCTCGATCTCCGCTCAGACCTTCCGGGAGGAGAAGGAGCTGACGCCCTTCACCTTCGACGCCCGCCAGCGCACCGCCTCCTTCCGCCCGATGATGGACGACTACACGCTGGTCGAGCAGCTGAAGGAGCGGATCTCCTTCCACGAGCTGGGGCAGAAGGCCTCCGACCTCGCCCCCAACGCGTCTGCGGTGATGATGGTGGTCGGTCCGCACACCACGGCGCGCGAGCTCAACGCCGCCGCCAACCAGCTTCCGATCGGAGTGATGGCCGTGGCGATCCGCTGCGTGGAGGACGCCGAGGTGCAGCGATCGGCGATCGGCTCGCTCGACGTCGTCACCCTCGGCTCCCTCGACACCCTCGCCCGCGCCCTGAGGGCGGTGGGCCGATGACCGCGCCCGCGCGTCCTGCGCGCCGCCCCAGCTACTTCTCGTCCGTCCCCGCGAAGCGCCTCGCGATCGACCTCGCCGTGCTCGGCGCGCTGTTCGTCCTCGCGCTGCTCGGCTTCCAGCACGTCTACGGGGGAGCGCAGTACCTGGTCACCGGGATCATGGCGCTCGTGCTCGGCACCCTGATCGCCCTGATCGGCGCCCGCTGGCGGTGGGGGCCGCTGCGGATCACCGCCCTCGTGCTCGGGGTGTACCTCCTGTTCGGCTCGATGTTCGCCGCCCCCACCCGGGCGCTCTGGGGCCTCGTCCCCACCCCAGGAGCGCTGCTCGAGCTGCTGAAGGCGCCGGTGACGAGCTGGAAGTCGCTGCTGACCGTCGCGCCGCCCGTCGGCGTCGCCCAGGGCGTGCTGGCGGTGGTGTGGATCAGCATGATGCTGCTGTCGCTGGCGGCGATGACCGTCGTGATGCGCACCCGCCTCTACGTCCTGGCCTGGCTGTTCCCGCTGGTGATGGTCGCGACGAGCATCTTCTTCGGCACGGATCAGGCGTTCTGGCCGGTGCCGCGCGGCGTGCTCTACGCCGTGCTGTCCGTCGGCTGGCTGACCTGGCGCTTCGAGAGCGGCCGCCTGGCCGGCGCCGAGTCCACGATCATCTCCGACACCGTCCGCCCCGGCTCCTGGAAGAACCCGGTGCTGCGCCGTCGCGTGATCGGCGGCGCCGTGATCATGGCGATCGCCGCCGGCGGCGCCTTCGCGGCGAGCCCTCTGCTGGACCCGCCCGAGGGCACCATCCGCTACGCCAAGCGCGACCGGATCACCCCGCCCTTCGACCCGCGCCAGTACGTCTCCCCGCTGACCGAATTCCGCGGCTACCTCAAGGACCAGCGCGACGAGGAGCTGTTCACCATCACCGGTGTGAGCAGCGGCGACCAGATCCGCCTGGCCACGATGGACCAGTACGACCTGCAGGTCTACAACGTCGCCTCCAGCCGTCAGAAGGACAGCCCCTCCGGGGCGTTCCTGCGCACCGCCCCCGGCGTCGACCTCGAGGAGGGCACCGGGGAGCAGCAGGTCTCCTCCGTGACGATCGGCGCGTACCGCGGCGTGTGGATGCCCACCGTCGGCGAGCGGACCAACCGCATCGACCTCGAGGGGATGGATCAGGGCCGCGCGAGCGCCACCACCGAGAATCTCTTCCTCAACCAGCCCTCGCAGACCGCGGTCAACGCGCTCGGGGTGCAGGCGGGCGACACCTACGAGCTGTCCTACGAGCCGTACACGGAGCCCACCGCGGAGCAGCAGAACACCGCGACGTTCGCGGACATCACCCTGCCGGACAACGAGCCGACGGACGACATGACAGCGCTCGCCGAGGAGTGGGCGGGCTCCTCCGACTCCGACTACGAGCGCTTCCAGAACCTCTCCCGCTTCGTCAAGGAGGACGCCTACTACTCCCACGGCCTGGAGGACGACACCGCCTCGCTCTCCGGCCATGGGTACAGCCGGCTCCGGGCGATGCTCGAGGAGGTCGGCTTCGACGAGGACACCCCCGACGCCCAGCCGATGGGCCGCATCGGCGACGAGGAGCAGTACGCGGCGCTGACCGCCGTGCTGGCCCGCTCGATCGACATCCCCGCCCGCGTGGTGATGGGCTTCGAGGTGCCCGAGGGCCAGGAGGGGACCGCCTCCATCACCGGCGACGACGTCACCGCCTGGGTGGAGGTCGCCTTCGAGGACATCGGCTGGGTGCGCTTCGACCCCGCCCCTGACGAGGACGAGGACCCCACGGAGCCGCAGCCCAAGGAGGTGGAGAAGCCGCTGCCGCAGGTCGCGCAGCCGCCGCCCCCGCCGGCCGAGCCGCCGAGCCCGCCGCCCGGCGCGATGAGCGACGACACCGACGACGACGAGGACCCGACCGACGAGACCGCCTCGTGGGTCGTGTACGTGGGCCTCGGCCTGCTCCCGTTCGTGCTGCTGGGTCTGTTCGCCGCCGCGGTGATCATCGCCAAGACGGTGCGGCGCCGACGCCGTCGCGCGCTCGAGACCCTGCCGGCGCGCGTGGACGGCGGCTGGCAGGAGATCCTGGACCTCCTCACCGACATGGGCAGGGCTCCCGATCCGCTGATGACCCGGGCGGAGATCGCCGCACAGCTCCAGGCCGACGTCCCCCAGCTCGGGGCGTCCACGCTGGCCGCCCGCGCGGACCGGGCCGTGTTCGGTCCGGACGACCTGCCCGACGCCGCGGCGGAGGAGTACTGGGACCAGGTGATGGCGGCGCGCAGCGGCGTCACCGCCGCCCTGCCGTGGCATCGTCGGCTCCGCACCGCGCTCTCCCTGCGCTCCTTCCGCCGCGGTGCGGCAGAGCGACGGCGCGAGAACCGGCGCCGACGGGTCAACGCCCGCGCCCGGGCGAAGGCGCAGAAGCGCACGGAGGCGCTGCGGCGACGCCGCTCCTCGGTGCGCGGCACGACCGCACCGTCCCTCTGGCGGACCATCAGGCGAAAGGGCCGTTCCTCATGAACCAGACCAGATACTGCAGCACCTGCGGGACGCTGCTGTCCGAAGGGGCCGCGATCTGCGGCGAGTGCGGTGCGCGCTACCAGGCCTCGCCCTACGAGAAGCGGGCCACAGATGCGCCCGGCGCCTGGTCGGCGCCGCCCAGGCCCCGCACCCGGGCGGAGCAGGGGCAGGAGCGGTCCGACCAGGAGGACGAGGGGATCGAGCTCATCACGGCCGACTCCCTCCGCCCGCCCCAGCCGGGAGCGACCGCGCTGCGGAGCGAGGAACAGTACGATCGGGTGATGGTCACGCAGCCACCGATGAACCAGCCCGCGATGAACCAGCCCGGGCAGAGCTCCGGCATGCCCGGCGGGCCTGGTGCGTCGGACTCCGGGCCGGGTGCCGCTCCAGGCACTGCGCCGGGCGCCGCCCCGGAGAGCGCTCCCGCCTCGGCGTCCTTCGAGCCGCCGTTGGACGGCTGCGCCCCGGCGACCCCTCTCAAGCGCTTCCTCGCCGCGCTGATCGACACGGTGATCGCCGCGCTCGTGACGGTGCCGTTCCTGATCGGCTTCACCCTGATCATCACCTCGCAGAGCGCGAGCACGACCTCGATGATCCTCATCGGCGTCGGGACCGCGCTGCCGGCCGCGTACCACCTGGTGATGATCTGGCTGGTCGGCACCAAGGGCTTCACCCTGGGCAAGCTGATCCTGGGCCTGCGCGTGACCCGCCTGAGCGAGGGCGGGGCGCTCGGCTTCATGCGCGCGCTCGGACGCTGGGCCGTGTACGCGCTGTTCCCGCTGCTGATGGCGCTGTCGATCTTCTTCGACCCGCGCAAGCTGCTGCGCGGCTTCCACGACCGGGCGATCGACTCGGTCGTCGCGGACATCAAGGCCGGACGCAACCCCCTCCAGCCCCGCCCCGACGACTTCGAGCGCGCCGGCGCCGAGCACTACCTCGGCGCGCCGTCCGTCGCGGTGTCCGCGCACGAGAACCTGCTCTCCGAGCCCGGTGCGGCATGGCGTGACCAGGGCGCCTCCCCGGTCCAGCCCGTCGACGGCGCGCAGGGGCCCGAGCAGGGCGCCCCGAGCCCGTACGCCCCGGGCGGCTCGGCGGCCTCCGCCGCCGAGG
>NZ_KV788880.1:0-2333 GCF_001807385.1 Brachybacterium sp. HMSC06H03
CGCGCGCCGTCCGCTCCCGGCACGGCCACGCCCGCCTCGAGGGGCGGCCCGTGGCGGTGCTCGACCTGCGCCACCGGGCCCAGCACGCCTCCGGCGCACGGACCCAGCAGCTGGTCGCGGCGCTGCGTGAGCACGGGATCGACGCGTCCGACCCCGCGGAGCCGGGCGGGCCCGAGCAGTACCGGTACCCCGAGCCGCCCTCGCCCCACGGAGGATCGGATCTCCCGCCGCGGTCCCCCCACGGCGACCCGGCCGCGCAGGTGCTCGCGGTGACCCGTCTGCCCCGCAGCGATGCCGAGGAGGGCCGACGCCTCGCCGCGCTCCTCGCGCATCGCCCCGACACGATCGTGGTGCACACCGGCGTGCCGGCCGCCGCCCCCGACCACCGCCTGCTCGTCCTCGCCCACGGCGGCGGACGCACGATGATGCGCGCCGTCGTCGACCTGCTCCTGCAGGGCGGCGCCGCCGACGGGGGAGCGCGATGAGGGTGCTCGGGATGATGTCCGGCACCAGCCTGGACGCGATCGACGTGGCGCTCGTGGACTTCTCCCGCGACGGCGAGGATCCCTCCGTGCTGGAGGCGCGGCTCGTCCACCTCGGCGAGGAGCCCTGGCCCGAGGGGACGGGGGGCGCCCTGCGCGCCGCGCTGCCCCCGGCACCCGCCGGCGTCGCGACCTGGAACCGCCTGCACGCCGCTGTCGGCGAGGCCTTCGCCGCGGCCGCCGCACGGGTCCTCGCCGCCCACGGCGGCGCCGACCTGGTCGCGACCCACGGCCAGACCCTCCACCACGACGTGCGCGAGGACGGCACCGTCGGCGCGACCCTCCAGATCGGCGACGCCTCCCGCCTCGCCGCCGTCACGGGCCTGCCCGTCCTGCACGACCTGCGCGCCGCCGACGTCGCCGCCGGCGGCCAGGGCGCACCGCTCGCCCCGCTGCTGGACCAGCTGCTGCTGGGCCATGAGGAGCCGACGGCGGCGCTGAACATCGGCGGGATCGCGAACCTCACCCTGGTCGGCGGCGAGGAGCTCGTCGCCGGCGACACCGGACCCGGCAACGCGCTGCTCGACGCCGCCGTCCACGCCGCGACCGGCGCCCCCGCCGACCACGACGCCGCCCTCGCCCGGCAGGGCCGGGTCGACCCCGCAGCCCTCGCACGGCTGCTGGACGCCGAGCCCTTCTACTCCCGCCCCCTCCCGCGCTCGACCGGACGGGAGCACTTCGACGCCGGCTACGTGCGACGCGTGCTGGGCGACGAGGCGCTCGCCGCGCTGCCGCTGCCGGACCTGCTGGCAACCCTCGTCGAGCTCACCGCCGTGACGATCGCCCGGGCCGTCGCCCCGCTCGGAGCCCGCCGCGTGGTCGCCTCCGGCGGCGGGATCCGCAATCCGCTGCTGCGCGCACGGCTCGGAGCCCACCTGGACCCCCTCCCGCTGCTCGACGCCGACCAGCTCGGCATCCCCGCCGACGGCAAGGAGGCCCTGCTGATCGCGCTGCTGGGCCATCACGGCGCCCACGGACTGCCCGGCACGCTCGCCCTCCCGGACGGCAGCGCGCACACCGGCGCCCGCGCCCCCGTCGTGCTCGGCTCCCTCACCCCGCCGCACCGCAGCCCGGCCGTCCACGCCGCGCCCGCCGAGGGCCTGCCCGTCCGCCGTCTCCGCCTCGTCCCGGGGGAGGGGCGGTGAGCGCCGCGCTGCTGCAGGACCTCCGCGGCCGGCTCGACGACCTCCGCCCCGTCCAGCGCCGCATCGCGGAGGTGATCCTCGCCGATCCCCTCGCCGCGGGGACGATGACCATCGACCAGCTCGCCGGTGCGGCCGGCTGCGCGCAGTCCTCCGTGGTGAACCTCGCCCGCGAGCTCGGGCTGACCGGCTACCGGGAGCTGCGCGCCGCGCTCGTCGCCGAGACGGCCCGCGCGGTCGGGGACCAGGGCCACCTGGCCTTCCCCCTGGAGATCGACCCGGGCGACCCGCTGTCCGTCTCGGTCGAGCGGATCGCCGCGGCGGATGCCCGCGCCGTGCGGGACACCGTGCGACTGCTCGACCTGGAGCAGCTCGCGAGGATCGCCGCCCGCCTCGCCGCGGCGCGGCGGATCCTGCTGATCGGGGTGGGCGCCTCCGGGCTCGCGGCGCTGGACCTGCAGTACAAGCTCGCCCGCCTCGGCCTCTCCGCACACGCCCTGACCAGCGCGCACGACGCCCTGCCCGCCGTCGTCGGGCTCGGCGAGCAGGACCTGCTGGTGGCGATCTCGGACTCCGGGCGCACCATCGACGTGCTCGACGCGCTCGAGCTCGCCGCCGCCGCCGGCGCCGGCACCCTCGCCGTCACCGG
>NZ_KV788881.1:0-12954 GCF_001807385.1 Brachybacterium sp. HMSC06H03
CACCGTCCCGTCGGCCACGGCGCCCCGGGGCGGAGGCGACGGCGCCGCCGGCGGGCTCCTCGACGGCGTGCGGGTCCTGGACCTCACCCGCGTGATCGCCGGCCCCACCGCCTCCCAGCTCTTGGCCTGCCTCGGCGCCGACGTGCTGCGCATCGATCCCTCGCACCGCCCCGAGATCCTCGCCCAGCACCTCTCGACGGGCATGGGCAAGCGCTCCGCGATCCTCGACCTGCGTGATGCCGCGCAACGGGAGAGAGCGCGCACGCTCGCCGCTGGGGCCGACGTGATCCTCACCGGGTACCGGCCCGGGGCGCTCGCGCGCCACGGGCTCGGCGTCGAGGACCTCGCCGACCTCGCTCCGCACGCCGTGATCGGCGCGCTCTCCGCCTGGGGCGGGAGCGGGCCCTGGGGAGAGCGGGCCGGCTTCGACTCGATCGTGCAGGCCGCGACCGGGATCGCCGCCCTGTGCGGAAGTGCGGAGCGTCCGGGCGCGCTGCCCGTCCAGGTCCTCGACCACGCCACCGGCCACCGACTCGCCGGCGCCGTGCTCGAGGCGCTCGCCGCGGGCCGCGCCCGCACGCTCCGGATCGGCCTGCTCGGCGCCGCGGAGGCGCTGCTCTCCCTGCCCGGTCCGACGGGTCGTGAGGTCGCGGCGCTCCCGATGCCGACGGTCCGGGTGCGCTCCGGGGCGCGGGAGCTGGTCGCCGTGCCGCCCCCGCTCCTGGTCGGCGGGCGGACCATCGAACGGGACGTCCCCGAGTACGGGGCGGCGGCACCGCGCTGGAGCCCCCGAGCGGCAGGGCGCCTCGGGGACGGCCGCCGGTGAGAGGCGGGGCGGCCGTCCCGCTGGGCTCGCCGAGCCGCGGGGCCGACGCGCTCTGCCCGGTGCTCAGCTCAGCAGCTCGCGCAGGTCCTCCGCGGTGACGGCCGAGCGGAAGGCCTCCCCGCCGTCGGTGAGCGAGTCGAACAGCTCGGCCTTGCGGCGCTGCAGCGCGAGGACCTTCTCCTCGATCGTGTCCTCCGCGATCATCCGGTACACCATCACCTGCCGGTCCTGGCCGATCCGGTGGGCGCGGTCCACGGCCTGGTTCTCCGCCGCCGGGTTCCACCACGGGTCCAGCAGGAAGACGTAGTCCGCCTCGGTCAGGGTGAGGCCGAAGCCGCCCGCCTTCAGCGAGATCAGGAACACCGGCGCGTCCCCGTCGCGGAAGCCGCTGACGGCCGCATCGCGGTCCCGGGTCGAGCCGTCCAGGTGCGCGAAGTCGATCCCGCGGGCCGAGAGCTCCCCGGCGACCCGGTCGAGATAGGTCGTGAACTGGCTGAACAGCAGCACCCGGTGCCCGCCGCCGATGACCTCCTCGAGCCGGTCGAAGAGCGCCTCGAGCTTCGAGCTGGGCACGTCCGCGTACTCCTCCGCGTCCACCAGCGAGGGGTCCAGCGCCAGCATCCGCAGCAGGGTCAGGGAGCGGAAGACGATGAAGCGGGAGCGGTCCAGGTCCGTGTCGATCAGGCCCAGCACCTTCTTCCGCTCTCGCTGCAGCACCGAGTCGTAGACCGCGCGGTGCTCCGGCGACAGCGTCACCGTGAGCACCTCCTCGTGCTTCTCCGGCAGCTCCTTCGCGACGAGCTCCTTGGTGCGGCGCAGCAGGAAGGGGCGGATCCGACGGCGCAGCTGCTCCATCCGCTGCGGCGCCTCGCCGGTCGCGATCGGGAGCGTGAAGCGCTTGCGGAACCCGATCGCGGTGCCGAGCAGGCCCGGCGCGACCAGGTCGAGGATCGCCCACAGATCGTCCAGGGAGTTCTCCATCGGGGTGCCCGTGATCGCCAGGCGCATGCCGGCGCGCACCCGCTTCGCGGCCAGGTGCGTGCGGGAACGGCGGTTCTTCACGAACTGCGCCTCGTCCAGCACGAAGCCCTGGAAACGGTGCGAGGCGAACAGCTCCTCGTCCAGTCGCAGCACCGCATAGCTGGTCACCACCAGGTCCACGCCCTCGAGGTCCTCCTCGGCGGCGCCGCCGCGGGATGCGGAGGTGCCCTCGAGCACCCGCACGCGCAGCCCCGGCGCGAAGCGCTCGGCCTCACGGCGCCACACCGGCAGCACCGAGGCGGGGGCGGCGACGAGGAAGGGCGGGGCCGACGGGGACTGCTCGCGGGCATGGGCGATCAGGGCGAGGGTCTGCACCGTCTTGCCCAGGCCCATGTCGTCGGCGAGCACCCCGCCGAGCCCCTGGTCGAAGAGCATGGCCAGCCACGCGAAGCCCTCGCGCTGGTAGGGCCGCAGCTCCGCCTGCAGGCCGCGGGGCGGCGTCGGCGCGGGACGGTGCTCGAGGGCGCGCAGCGGGTCGACGACCGCGGTCCACTCCGCGCTCGCCTCGGTCTGGTCGGCGATCTCGGCGAGCTCGTCCCACATGTCGACCTGGTACTTCGAGATCCGCTGGACCTCGGGCTCCCACTCGGCCAGGGCCTCGCCCTCGCGGATCAGTTCGCGCAGCGCGTCGAAGGCGGGGTGGTCCAGGGAGAAGTAGGTCCTGTCCGGCATCAGCAGCTTGTCCCGGCCGCGGGCGAGCGCCACGAACAGGCTCGGGAAGGGGATCTGCCGGCCCTCGACGGTGATGTCGAAGCCGAGGTCGAACCAGTCGTTCTTGCCGGGGGAGGCGTACTGGGTGATCCGCACCTGCGGGGCTCCGTCGAGCTCGCGGTAGGCGTGGCGGGTGCCGGTGACCTCGACCTCCACATGGTCCAGGGCGTCCAGCGCATCGAGCACGTGGGCGGTGAACTCGGCGGTGTCCACGCCGGAGAGGAGCTGGGCGGCGTCGCTGGGCTGATGGGGCCACAGGGTCATGGCCTCGGCGATCACCGCGTCCTCGTGGGCGGTGTCACGGTGCGCGCCCTGGCGCTGGTCGATCGGCAGGCGCCGGTCCGGGTCGTGGTAGCGCCAGGACCAGCGCAGGGCGAGCCGGTCCCCGTCGGCGTAGGCGGCCTCGAGGTGGAGGGCGGGCCGACGGGCCGCCGGCAGGGCGACGCTGCCGTCGAGGCTGGTCATGGGGCTCAGCGCGCGCAGCTTCGGGTAGGCGACGTCGAGGAACGCCTCGCGGTCCGCGGCGGGGACGCGCAGCGGCTCCCGACGGTGCAGGAGGGTGCGCAGGTCGCGCGGCACCGCGGCGGGCAGCGGGGCGATGCGGGCCGTGAGCAGCTCCTCGTCCGCGGGGAGCGCCTCGAGCACCCCGGCGCCGCCGAGCAGCCGGCCGTGCTCCGTCTCGAGGCCGTCGATCGCGAAGCGCGGGGCAACCTCGAGGGCACCGGTGGAGCTCTCCACCTGGGCGTCGGCGGGGGAGTGCCCGGCGGAGGGGGCCTCCGGGGCGCCCCCGTCCGCGGAGGAGCCCGAGGGGCCCTCGTCGGCGGACGGCTCCCGGCCGTCGGCGGCTCCGTCGGCGATCTCGTCGGCCGCGCCGGGGACGACCGCCCGCAGGTCCAGGCCCGCCTCGCCCTCGCGCGCGAGGGAGATCGCGGCCAGGCCGCTGCCGGGCAGCAGCTCGACCCCCGCGTCCAGCGCGTGGGCGAGAGCCTGCCACAGCAGGGGAGAGGTGATGGTGTTCAGCCACAGGTGGTCGACCGCGCCGGAGGTGTAGGAGCGCTCCACCGAGGCGGCCGCGAAGATCCTGGTCAGCGCCTCGCCCTGGGCGGGGTCGTACTCGCGGCCCGCGAGGCGGAACTCGAAGCTGCGCCAGGAGAGGTCGCCCTTGATCCACAGGCCCTTGCGTCCGCGGGTCACGGGGCGCAGGCCCAGCCAGAGATCGGCGCCGGCGGCGAGATGCGCGGGCGTGGCGACCTCGCGGTGGTGGCGGGAGGTCCCGGTGCCCGAGGCCGCCGCCTCGAGATCCACCCGCAGCGCGAGCGGCTTCGCGACGGTCCCGGACCGCGCGGAGGAGGCGCGGGAGCTCAGCAGGGGGCGCAGCACTGTGCGCCACTCCGCGGGCGGCTCCTCCCGCGCGGCGCGGACGGCGAGGTCGTTGGTCCGGTACAGCAGCGCTCCGACGTGCAGGCATGCCTCGCCCACCGGGCAGTCGCAGCGCGAGGAGAGCGGTCGCCACAGCCCGCCAGGCCCCGGGGTCTGGAAGCGGCGGGAGACGGCGTCCTCCTCGTACTCGGTCAGGACCGCCTCGGTGTGATGCGGGGCGCCGTCGGTGTCCGTGACCTGGGCCGACAGGGTCGAGCTCGCCTCGTCCCAGTCCACCGCGCCCACGCTCCCGCCGCGCGCGGCGGCGAGGCTCCTGCCCGCCGTGCGATCGCCCACGTGGTGGCTGATCGCGGAGGGCAGCAGTCGAGGGAGCAGGACCGTTCGGGACATCCCGCCAACGTAACCCGCGCCGCACCCCGCGCACGAGGGATCTCACCGGAATCACGACCCTCAGCGGGTAGTCTCACAGCGTCCTCCCGGTCGCCGCGGCATCGACGAGCCCGTCGGCCCCGTCGATCCCGGTCTGGGAGCAGCACCACCCCCGATACTTCCTAGGAGACCCCCGTGGCACGACTCTTCGGCACCGACGGAGTGCGCGGACGCGCGAACGACGACATCACCGCGGAGCTCGCGGTCGAGCTGTCCGTGGGCGCGGCGCACGTGCTCGGCACGCTCGGCGCCTTCGGCGGCACCCGCCCCCGCGCGATCGTCGCCCGCGACACGCGTCCCTCGGGGCACTTCCTCGCCGCCGCGGTCAGCGCCGGCCTCGCGTCCGCGGGCGTGGACGTGCTCGACGCCGAGGTGCTGCCCACGCCGGGCCTCGCCTATCTCGTGCAGTCCACGGGCGCGGACCTCGGCGTGATGATCTCCGCCTCCCACAACCCCGCCCCCGACAACGGCATCAAGTTCTTCGCCCGCGGCGGCACCAAGCTGCCCGACGAGGTCGAGGACGCGATCGAGGCCCGCCTCGGGGAGCAGTGGGAGCGCCCGCAGGGCACCGACGTCGGCACCATCACCCGCTACGAGGGCGCGATCGAGGAGTACGTGACCCACCTCGTCTCGACCCTGGACCGCTCCCTCGAAGGCCTCACCGTCGTCGCCGACTGCGCCAACGGCGCCGCCGCGATCTCCGGCCCCGAGGCGCTGCGCCGCGCCGGCGCGACCGTGCACGTGATCGGCGACTGCTCCGACGGCGGGCTGATCAACGACGGCGTCGGCTCCACCCACCTCGAGCCGCTGCAGGCCGCGGTGCGCGAGCACGGCGCCGACATCGGCGTGGCCTTCGACGGCGACGCCGACCGCTGCCTCGCCGTCGACGCGGCGGGCGAGATCATCGACGGCGACCAGATCATGGCGATCCTGGCCCTGGACCTCAAAGAGCGCGGCAAGCTCCACGAGGACACCCTGGTCGTCACCGTCATGAGCAACCTCGGCCTCAAGCTCGCCATGAAGGAGCACGGGATCGTGCTGGGGCAGACCGCCGTCGGCGACCGCTACGTGCTCGAGGAGATGAACCTCGGCGGCTTCTCCATCGGCGGCGAGCAGTCCGGCCACGTGATCATCGCCGAGCACGCCACCACCGGCGACGGCGAGCTCACCGCCCTCCACCTGCTCCAGCGCATCGCCGAGACCGGCCGCACCGCCGCGGAGCTCAAGGCCGTGATGACCCGCATGCCGCAGGCGCTGATCAACGTCAAGGACGTCGACAAGGCCAAGGCCACCATCGACCGCGGTGTCGGCGACGCGATCGCGGCGGCGGAGAGGGAGCTCGGGGAGACCGGCCGCGTGCTGCTGCGCCCCTCCGGCACCGAGCCCGTCGTGCGCGTGATGGTCGAGGCCCCCACCGACGAGCAGGCGCACGCCGTGGCCGAGCGCCTCGCCGTCGTGGTCCGCGAGCGCGTCGGCCTCTGAGCCCCGCCCGGGCCGGGGCCGACGCACACGGCCCGGCCCCCGCGGGCTCAGACCTTGCGCAGCAGCACCGAGTGGACCCGGTGCCGGCCGTCCTTGCGCAGCACGAGGTCGGCGCGGCCGCGGGTGGGGATCACGTTCTCGGCGAGGTTCGGGCCGTTGATCGAGCCCCAGATCCGCTGCGCGGTCGCCGCGGCCTCCTCGTCGGTGAGGTCGGCGTAGCGGCGGAAGTAGGAGCGCGGGTCGGAGAACGCGGTGCGGCGCAGCGCGAGGAAGCGATCCACGTACCAGCGCTGGACGTCCTCGGCCCGCGCGTCGACGTAGACGGAGAAGTCGAAGAAGTCCGAGACGGCCATGCCGAGCCGTCCGTCGCGGCGGGGCCGGGCCGGCTGGAGCACGTTCAGACCCTCGACGATGAGCACGTCCGGCTGCTCCACCACGGCCTTCTCGTCCTCGAGGATGTCGTAGGTCAGGTGGGAGTAGACCGGCGCCTCGACCCGCTCCTGCCCGGCCTTCACGTCCGCCATGAAGCGCAGCAGACGGCGCCGGTCGTAGCTCTCCGGGAAGCCCTTGCGCTGCATGATCCCGCGCGACTCGAGCACCCGGTTGGGGTACAGGAATCCGTCGGTGGTCACGAGCTGCACGCGCGGGGTCTCGGGCCAGCGGGCCATGAGCTCGCGCAGCAGTCGCGCGGTGGTCGACTTGCCGACGGCCACCGAGCCGGCCACGCCGATGATGTACGGGGTGCGCTGCTGGCGCTGGTCCAGGAACTCCTCCCGCGCCCGTCGCAGCGACTGCGCGGCCGCGACCTGGATGTTCAGCAGGCGGGAGATGGGGCGGTAGACGGCGTCGACCTCGGAGAGGTCCACCCGGTCGCCGAGGCCGCGCAGGCGGTCCACGTCCTCCTCGTTCAGCGGCAGCGGGGTCTGCTGGGAGAGCCGGGCCCAGTCCTCTCGGAGGATCTCCTCGAACGGGGTGACCGTGGCGTGCGCCGATGCTGCCTTCATGCGGGAGATTCTTCCAGCATTCCGGCGCCGCGCCGTGCAGCGGTGCGTCGACCCACCGGGCGGAGCCGCTCCCGGCTCCCGCCACGGCACCTCCCGGCGCCCTGCCCGGCAGGGGCCGACGGCACGACCGGAGGCAGGGGACGCGACGGGGCGACCAGCGCGCCCGTGCCCGTCTGCGCATTTCTGATCGGTCCCGTGCACGCTCGGCCACGCCTGCGCGGCGAGGGGTCGCGAGGTGAGGAACGACTCGCTGCGATCCTGCGTGCACGGCGTCGTGCGGGACGCGGAAAGCTACGGTGAGCGGCATGTGTGGAATCGTCGGATACGCAGGCCCCCGCGCCGCAGCACCCTCCTCCCGTCCCGTGGACGTGGCCCTCCAGGGCCTCGCCCGCCTCGAGTACCGCGGCTACGACTCCGCGGGCGTCGCCGTCCTGGACGACGGCGCTGTGCGCGTGACCAAGCGCGCCGGCAAGCTCGCGAACCTCCGCGAGGCGCTCGAGGGCTCCGCGGAGTCCACGGGGCACGTCGCCATCGCGCACACCCGCTGGGCCACCCACGGCGGCCCCACGGACGGCAACGCCCACCCCCACCTCGGCGGCCGCGACGGCGAGCTCGCCCTGGTCCACAACGGCATCATCGAGAACTTCGCCGCGCTGCGCGCCGAGCTCGAGGCCGACGGCTTCACCTTCTCCTCCGAGACCGATTCCGAGGCCGCCGCGCACCTGGTCGCCCGCGAGATGGAGGCCTCCGGAGACCTCACCGAGGCGATGCGCCGCACCGCCGCGAACCTCGAGGGCGCCTTCACGCTCCTGGCCGTCCACCGCGACGCGCCGGACGTCGTCGTCGCCGCCCGCCGCAACTCCCCGCTGGTCGTCGGCCTCGGCGAGGGCGAGAACTTCCTCGGCTCCGACGTCGCCGCCTTCGTCGACTCCACCAAGGAGGCGCTCGAGATCGGCCAGGACCAGGTCGTCACCGTCTCCGCCGACTCGGTCGCGATCGTCGACTTCGACGGCAACGAGGTCACCGACACCAAGCGCTACACCATCGAGTGGGACGCCGCGGCCGCGCAGAAGGGCGGCTACGACTCCTTCATGGCCAAGGAGATCCACGAGCAGTCGAGCGCCGTCGCCGACACCCTCCGCGGCCGCCTCGAGAACGGCACCCTCCAGCTCGACGACATGGAGATCGACCCCTCGGTGCTGCGCAGCATCGACAAGATCGTCGTGATCGCCTGCGGCACCGCCGCGAACGCCGGCGCCGTCGCGAAGTACGCGATCGAGCACTGGTGCCGCATCCCCACCGAGGTCGAGCTCGCCCACGAGTTCCGCTACCGCGACCCGGTCGTCACCGAGAAGACCCTGGTCGTCGCGATCTCCCAGTCCGGCGAGACGATGGACACCCTGATGGCGGTGCGCCACGCCCGCGAGCAGGGCGCGAAGGTGATCGCGCTGTGCAACACCCGCGGCTCCACCATCCCGCGCGAGTCCGACGCGGCGCTGTACCTGCACGTCGGCCCCGAGATCGCGGTC
This sequence comes from Brachybacterium sp. HMSC06H03, assembly GCF_001807385.1. Classification (NCBI taxonomy): domain Bacteria; kingdom Bacillati; phylum Actinomycetota; class Actinomycetes; order Micrococcales; family Dermabacteraceae; genus Brachybacterium; species Brachybacterium sp. HMSC06H03. The sequence continues at coordinate 8,403 of NZ_KV788881.1, forward strand.
GCCTCCACCAAGGCGTACCTCGGCCAGATCGTCGCGAGCTACCTGCTGGGCCTGTTCCTCGCCCAGGTGCGCGGCAACCTCTTCCCCGACGAGATCGCGGCGCTGATGGAGGATCTCGAGCAGATCCCCGCCCAGATCCAGCAGGTCCTGGACAGCTCCGCGCAGGTCGAGCAGCTCGCCAAGGACATGAAGGACGTCTCCAGCGTGCTGTTCCTGGGCCGCCACGTCGGCTACCCGACCGCGATGGAGGGCGCGCTCAAGCTCAAGGAGATCGCCTACATCCACGCCGAGGGCTTCGCCGCCGGCGAGCTCAAGCACGGCCCGATCGCCCTGGTCGAGGAGGGACAGCCGGTGTTCGTCATCGTGCCCTCCCCGCGCGGCCGTCACTCCCTGCACTCCAAGGTCGTCTCCAACATCCAGGAGGTGCGCGCCCGCGGCGCCCGCACCCTGGTGATCGCCGAGGAGGGCGACGACGCGGTGCTGCCCTACGCCGACGAGGTGATCCGCGTGCCCGCCACGCGCACCCTCTTCGCGGCGCTGCTGACCGTGATCCCGCTGCAGATCTTCTCCTGCGAGCTCGCGACCGCGAAGGGCCTGGACGTGGACCAGCCCCGCAACCTCGCGAAGTCCGTCACCGTCGAGTGACCCGCCACCTCGGATGAGCTGTCCCGTCGGGTGAGCGTGCCCGTCGGGATCGCTCGTCCGACGGGCCTCTCCGCGTTCGCAGGAGCAGCTCTCCGGGCGGCGCCTCGCGCCGTCGACCACCGGCCGCCTCGCCCCGCGAGGCGGCCGGTGGTGTGATACTGCCCCTGTGAGCACCTTTCCCACCGCGACCCCGACGCCCGGCCCCGACGAGACCTTCGGTGGCCGGGCGTTCGCGCCGCGGGAGGACGGGACGATCGTCGGCGTCGGTGTGGACGTCGTGGACATCCCGCGCCTGGACGCGATGATCTCCCGCACCCCCGCCCTGCTGGACCGCCTCCTGACCCCGGGGGAGCGGGAGCTCTCGCCGGCCTCGCGCGCGGCGCGGGTCGCCGCGAAGGAGGCGGTGGGCAAGGCCCTCGGCGCGCCCGGCGACTTCTCCTGGCAGGACGTGACCGTCGAGCGCGCCGCCGGCCGGCGCCCGCACCTGCGTCTGCGGGGCGCGACCCTCGCCGCCGCCGAGCGACAGGACGTCGAGCACCTGCATCTCTCCCTCTCGCACGACGGCGCGATCGCGACCGCGATCGTCGTCGCCGAGCGCGCCTCCGCCCCGAGGAGCCTGTGATGCTGCGGGCCCACGGCGCCGAGGCGGTGCGCGAGGCCGAGCGGCCCCTGCTCGAGGCGGGGGAGCCGCTCATGCTCCGCGCCGCCGCGGCGCTGGCAGAGCGCGCCGTCCACCACCTGCGCTCGGCGCCCTTCGCCCCGCAGGTGCTGGTCCTGGCCGGGGCGGGCTCCAACGGCGGCGACGGCCTCCACGCCGCCGCGATCCTGCGCCGCGAGCACTCCCTGGACGCCGCTGCGATCACCACTGCTCCGCGCCGCCACGAGGAGGGGGCCGCTGCGCTGGAGGCGGCGGGCGGGGCCCTCCACCCCCTCGCGGGTCTCGACGAGGAGCGCCTCGCCCACCTCCTCAGCGGCGCCGACCTGGTGATCGACGCGATCCTCGGCATCGGCGGCCGCCCCGAGGCGCCCGCCGAGCTCCACCCACTGCTCGAGACGGTGAGGGAGAGCGGCGTGCCCGTCCTCGCCGCCGACCTGCCGAGCTTCGTCGACGCCACCACCGGGCAGGCCGCCCCCGAGGCGCTCCCGGCCCGGGAGACCGTCACCTTCGGCGCCGTGAAGGCGGGACTGCTGCTGCCCGGCGGCGCCGAGCTCGCCGGGACCGTGCACCTGGTGGATCTCGGCCTGGACCAGCACCTCCCCGCCCGTGCGGCGGTCGAGCGGCTCGAGGACGCCGACGTGCCCGCCCTCCTGCCGCGCCCGGGCCGCGACTCCACCAAGTACCGCCGCGGCGTGGTCGCCCTCGCCGCCGGCAGCGAGCAGTATCCCGGCGCCGCGGTCCTCGCCGTCTCCGGCGCCGCCCGCACCGGCGCGGGCATGGTCCGCTGCCTCGCCCCGCAGGCCGTGCTCGACCTGGTGCTGCGGGCCCGTCCCGAGACCGTCGGCCATCCTGTCGGCCCCGGTCGCGCCGGCGGCCGGGTGCTGGACGACGAGACCCTCGCCCGCACCCATGCCGTCGTGATCGGCCCCGGCCTGCCCAGCGACGACCCGCGCGTGCGCCGGGGCGTCGCGCTGCTGGCCGGGCAGATGGACGTGCCGTCGAACTCGCCGCGACGCGGCGTGCTCGACGCGGGCGCGCTCGGGGCGATCGACCCCGGCGTCCGCTTCGGCCCCGACGTGGTGCTCACCCCGCACCGCGGCGAGGCCGAGCGTCTCGCCCGCCGCCTCGACATCGACCCGGACCTGCCCGCGCCCGAGCTCGCTCGCGCGCTCGCCGCCGCGACCGGCGCGACCGTGCTGCTCAAGGGCGCGATCACCCTCGTCGCCCCCGGGGACGGCGGGCCGCTGCGCTCCCAGGACGACGCCACGCCCCAGCTCGCGACCGCCGGCACCGGCGACGTGCTCGCCGGGGTGCTCGGCACCCTGCTCGCCGCGGGCCTGCCCGGCCCCGACGCCGCCGCGCTCGCGGCGCTGCTCCACGGCCGCGCCGGGCGCCTCGCCTCGCGTGACGGACTGCACCCCCTGGTCGCCCTCGACGTCGCGGACTCTCTGCCGGAGGCCATCGGGACTATCCTGGCGGACGCCCAGGACCTGAACCGAGGAGCCCGATGACCATCCCGATCCCTGCCGAGGACCCACGGCACGTGCCCAACCGGGCGGTGATCGACCCCTCCGCGATCACGCAGAACACGCGGGCGCTGGGGACGCTCCTCGAGGAGCAGACGGCGTTGATGGCGGTCGTGAAGGCCGACGGCTACGGGCACGGGATGCTCACCGCCGCCCGGGCCGCGATCGAGGGTGGCGCGACCTGGCTCGGCGTCGCCCATCCCGCGAGCGCCCTGGCGCTGGCCCGCGCGGACCTCGACGTGCAGATCCTCACCTGGCTGTACGAGCCGCACACCGCGCGGATCGTGCTGCCCGAGGTGCTGCGCTCCGGCGTCGACGTCGCTGTCGGCTCCCTGGAGATGCTGCAGCTCGTCACCGAGGCCGCCCGCGAGGCCGACCGCCGCGCCCGCGTCCACCTCAAGATCGACACCGGCATGGGCCGCAACGGTGTCCTGCCCTGGCAGGTCCGGGAGATGGGTGCCGCGATCCGCGACGACGACTTCCTCCAGCTCACCGCCGCCTGGACCCACCTGACCAGCGCGGACGATCCCGAGGATCCCGCCACCGATCAGCAGGCGGAGCTGCTCGACTCGGCCTGCGAGGCGCTCGAGGACGAGGTGGGACCGATCCCGCTGCAGCACATCGCGAACTCCGCCGCGACCCTCACCCGCCCCGACCTGCACCGCGACATCGTGCGTCCTGGCATCGCGCTGTACGGCTATCCGCCGGTCCCGGCCGACGTGCCGCTGCGTCCCGCGATGACCCTCTCCAGCAGGCTCGCGCTGGTCAAGGAGGTGCCCGAGGGGCACAGCGTCGGCTACGGCCGGATCCACCGCACCCGCCGAGCCACGACTCTGGGCCTGGTGCCGATCGGCTACGCCGACGGCCTCCACCGCACCGCCTCGGACAGCATCGAGGTGCTGGTGCGCACCCGGAGCGGGGACCGCCGCGTCCCCCAGGTGGGCCGGATCAGCATGGACCAGATCGTCGTGGACCTCGGCCCCGGGACCGCCGCCCGGGCCGGTGACGAAGTGGTCCTGTTCGGCGACGCGGGCGGAGAGCCCGACGCCCCCTCCGCCCCGACCGCGGATCACTGGGCCCGCGCCGCGGAGACCATCCCCTACGAGGTGCTGACCTCCGTCTCCGGGCGCGTCACCCGGGAGGTGCGCGCATGAGCGCGGCGCAGGGGAGCGGCGCGGCCGGGAGCGCGGACGGCGCGGCGGGGGAGGCCGACGGCGTCCTCGTGCTGCACACCCGCGACGCGGACGGCACCCGCGCCCTCGCCCAGGCGCTCTCCGGGGCGCTGCGCGCGGGCGACCTGCTGGTCCTGGACGGGCCGCTCGGCGCCGGCAAGACCACCTTCACCCAGGGCCTCGGCGCCGGCCTCGGCGTGCGCGGCCCCGTCGCCTCGCCCACCTTCGTGATCGAGCGGGTCCACCCGAACCTCGCGGGCGGCCCCGACCTCGTGCACGTGGACGCCTACCGCCTCGGCGGCGAGGGCGAGATCGACGACCTCGACCTCGAGGCCGATCTCGACCGCGCCGTGACCGTCGTGGAGTGGGGCAGGGACCGGGTCGAGCATCTCGCGGACTCCGTGCTGCTGGTCGAGCTCGAGCGGCCCGACCGGGTCGACGACCCGCTGGACCCGGACGAGCCCCGCACGCTGCGGCTCACCCCGCGCGGGCCCCGCTGGGACGGCGCCGCGATCGCCGCGCTCGAGGCGGCGCTCGCTGCGGTGGCGGGG
>NZ_KV788881.1:12974-13866 GCF_001807385.1 Brachybacterium sp. HMSC06H03
GGCCCCGACGGCACGGTGGAGCCCGCCGATGCCGAACCGACCGCGGCGGATGCCGATCCGACCACCGACGCCGCCGAGGGAGAACGCTGATGCTGCTGGGAATCGACACCTCGGGCGCGGTGAGCGTCGCCGTCGCCCGCGGAGATCTCGCCGCACGCTCCGCCTCGTCCTCGGGAGCCGCTCCCTCGCAGGGCGATGCCGCGTCCGCGCACACCGGCCTCGACATCCTCGCCGTCCGCTCCGACACGCGCTCTCGTCACCACGACGAGGTGCTGCTCGCCCTGGTGGAGGAGACCCTGCAGGCCGCAGGAGTCACCCGCGGCGAGCTGACCGGCGTGGTCGTCGGCCGCGGCCCGGGCCCCTTCACCGGCCTGCGCGTGGGGCTCGTCTCCGCCCGCTCGATCGCCTCCGTGCTCGGCGTGCCGCTGCACGGGCTGAGCTCCCTCGACGCCCTCGCCCACGAGGCCCTCGCCGCCGTGCCCGCCGAGCGCGGCCCCGTCACCGTCGGCGTGGCGCTCGATGCGCGCCGCCGCGAGGTCTACCACGCTCGCTATCGCCGCGAGGCGGACGGCGAGATCCTCCGTATCGCGGAGCCGGCCGTGGACGCCCCCGCCGAGGTCGCCTCCGAGCTGACCGCCTGCGACCTGCTCGTCGGCTCCGGCACCGCGCTCTACCCCGAGCTGCTGCCCGCGACCGTCGAGCTCGAGCACGTCGACGCCGGGCACCTGCTGCTGGCCGCCTCCGCTCTCGCCGCCCGGGGCGAGGATCTGACGAGCACCGAGCCGATGTACCTGCGCGAGCCCGACGCCGCGAAGCCCACCGCGCGCAAGAGCGCCCTGGGGCGCTGAGGTGACGGCCGCCGACGGGGCCGACGGCCCGGCCGGGGCGGACC
>NZ_KV788882.1:0-3348 GCF_001807385.1 Brachybacterium sp. HMSC06H03
CAGGACCGCGGCGGGCGGCGGCCAGACCGGCAGCGGCCCGACCGGTGGCGAAGCGAACGGCGGGACCGGGGCGAGCAGCGGCACTGGGGCGAGCGGCAGCACGTCGGCAGCCCATGGCCGTCGCGAGTCGAGCCGTCGTGCGACGCCCACCGACCAGCAGCGGGACCTCGCCCAGCGGCGTCCCGACCTGCGCGGCAGCTCCGGCTCCGGGGCCGCCGGCCAGGGCCGGAAGGGCCGGTCGATCAAGGAGCGCGGCGGGATCGTCGGGATCGTGAAGCGGCGCCTCGGCCGCGACTGATCCACGGGGCGGACCCGAGGGGCCGGGCGACCACGCGTCGCCCGGCCCCTCCCGGGTCCCGGCGTCTCACGGCCTGCCCGCCCCGACCCGTCCCGCCCTGTCCCGGCCCGCCCCAGCCTGCTCCGCGCCTGTCCCTCCCCGCCGGCCCCGTCGGCCCCGTCGGACGGGGGATGGTCAGGTGATGGCGCATGGCGTACCTCTATGCCGTTATTGGCATAGTGGTGCCGTATACGCCATCAGCCGACCATGGCCCCCCGCGCCGTCCCGCTCCGGGATCGGGTGGGATCCGGAGCACGAGCGGGAGGAGCACGTGGTGGCCGACGAGACCCGCCCGATCGGCACCCGCACCCAGCGCCGCCCGTCCCGCACCCGCACCCCGCGCGGGCCGAGCCGCTGGACGGTCCGCACCCGCGTGCTCTCGACCCTGCTCGTCTTCATCGCCGGCGGCCTCGCCGTCACGGGCGTGCTCACCTTCGCCGCGCAGTTCCGGGCCCTGGACCAGCGGATCGACGCCGAGCTGTGGCAGGAGCACAGCGAGCTGTCCCTCATCGCGAACTCCACCGACGCGGAGGGCGAGACGATCCACACCACGGCCGACAGCGTGCTGGTCAACGCCACCGACTCCGCCGCCCCCTCCGACCACGAGTCGGTGATCGCCCTGATCGACGGGGAGCCGCGCTACCAGCCCCGCCAGCAGGACTTCGCGCTGCTGCCCGAACCGCCCGAGGACGCCTCGCACGCGGACGCCGCCGCGGTCACGGCCGAGTCCGAGATGGTTCTGGCCGAGATCCTCGACGCGCAGGTGCCGGACAGGACGGTGATCGTGCCGATGGAAGCCCACGGCCGGGACCTGCGCGTGCTGATCGCGTCGGTCTCGGTGGCCGGCGACGAGCAGCAGGGCGTGTTCGTGGTCGCCAACGACATCGGCGCGCAGCGACGCGAGCTGTGGCAGAGCGTGGCGCTGTTCTCGGGGATGTCCGTGCTGGTGCTGCTGCTGGCCGGCTGGGTGGGCTATGTCGTCACCGGGCGTCTGCTGCGGCCGCTGGTGGACCTGCGCGGTGCGACCGAGCAGGTCACGGTCACGGATCTCGAGCACCGGGTGCAGGTCCCGGACGGCGGGGACGACCTCTCCGCGCTCGCCCAGAACTTCAACCGCATGCTCGAGCGGATCCAGGAGGGCTTCGCCGAGCAGCGCCGCTTCATGAGCGACGTCGGCCACGAGCTGCGCACCCCGCTCACCATCGTGCGCGGCACGCTGGAGACCACCGACGTGCAGGACCCCGATGACGTCGCCGAGTCGCACGAGATCGCGATGGAGGAGCTGGACCGGATGGGCCGCGTGGTCGGGGACCTCTCCGAGCTCGCCGCCTCCAGCCGCCCCGACTACGTGAAGCTCCGCCCGGTGGACCTCGCCTCCTTCGCCCGCTCCGCCTTCGCCCGCATCGAGCACATCGGGGAGCGGGAGTGGATCCTCGAGCGCACAGCCGATGTGGTCGCCGAGGCCGACGAGCAGCGCCTCACCCAGGCCGTCGTGCAGCTCGCCGCGAACGCGGTGCGCTACAGCGACGACGGGAGCCGGATCTGGTTCGGTGTGGACCAGGTGCTCGGGCCCGAGGGGCCGGAGATCCACGTCAGCGTGCGCGACGAGGGCGTGGGCATCGTCGAGGAGGACCAGCAGCGCGTCTTCGAGCGCTTCACCCGGGCCGAGAGCGCGCGCGGCGCCGGCTCCGGGCTGGGCCTGCCGATCGTGCAGGCGATCGCGGAGGGCCACGCAGGGGCGGTGCGGCTGCTCTCCCGGCTCGGCAGGGGATCGACCTTCACGATCGTGTTCCCGCAGTTCAGCGCCGAGGCCCCCAGGGCTGTCGGCGAGGGTGCGGAGCCCGGGAGCGATCATACTGGGACGCGGGCGACGCACCGCTCCGACGACGAGACCGACGAGCCACCCCGGAGGGAGCAGGGATGAGGATCCTCATCGCCGAGGACGAGGCGCGGATCGCGCGCTTCATGGAGCGGGGCCTGAAGGCCAACGGCTACGCGACCACCGTGGTGGAGGACGGCATCGCCGCGCTGGACCTCGCCTCCGGAGGGGAGTTCGACCTGCTGATCCTCGACGTGGGCCTGCCGCGCATGGACGGCTTCCAGGTGCTGAAGGCGCTGCGCGACATGGACGTGCAGATCCCGATCCTGATGGTCACCGCCCGCACCGGCGTGGAGGACACGGTGCAGGGGCTCGAGAGCGGCGCGAACGACTACATCGCCAAGCCCTTCCGCTTCGAGGAGCTGCTGGCGCGGGTGAAGCTGCGCGCCCGGGAGGCGACCGCCGGCGCCGGCGCCGTCAGCGCCGACGTGCTCACCCTCGGGGACCTGTCCCTGGACCTGCGCAGCCGTATCGCCGAGTGCACCGTCGACGGCGCCCCGCGCGAGGTGGAGCTGTCCTCGCGCGAGTTCACCATGGCGCGCGTGTTCCTGGAGAACCCGAACCAGGTCCTCACCCGCGACCTGCTGCTGTCGAAGGTGTGGGGCTACGACTACGACGGCGCCTCGAACGTGGTGGACGTGTACGTCGGCTACCTGCGCGGCAAGCTCGGCGCGCCCCGGCTGGTGACCGTGCGCGGGGCGGGCTACAAGATGGTCGACCCCGCCGCCTGAGCGCCCCCGCCGGCCGAGCCCTCGCGGGTCGAGGCCCCGTCGGCCGCACCCGCTCTCCGGCCGGGTCCGCGGTCCGGCCGCGCGTCTCACCGGCCGCCCCTCTCGACGGCGCGTCGCCGCAGGCCACGGCCCAGGAAGCGGGTTCATGAGAGCCCTCTCATCGACCCTTCACAGGGGTCTCATCGCGTGCTGGGAGCCTCGCCGACATGAAGGCTCTTCGCACCACCGGGATCATCGTGTCCGTCGCGCTCGCCGCGGCCGCGCTCGCCGTGCTGCCCTCCGTCGAGGAGGAGGCCCCGCAGGAGCGGGCCGGGATCACCATCGGCGACGCCTCCGACGCCGGCGGCGGCCCCGGCGGGGGCGGCGGGGAGGATGCCGCCTCCGCCGACGGGACGGGCCCG
>NZ_KV788883.1:0-14539 GCF_001807385.1 Brachybacterium sp. HMSC06H03
ACCGGATGGGCTCCCGCCGACGGGCCGGCGCGGGCGAGGCCGGGGCCGTCGGCGCCCGGGACGAGGCCGAGGAGGTCTCCCTCGTCGACGCGGTCGACGACCTGCCGCCGGCGGACTGGACCGACCCCTCAGGCCGCGCCCTCACCCCCGTCGGCCGGGAGCGGCTGCTGCACCTCCAGCAGATGCTGCGCGAGATGCGGCGCCTGCTCCCGCTGCCCCTGCCGGACCTGGTCACCGCCGCGATCCGGGTGCTCGAGGTGGACCTCGCGCTGCTGGAGACCGCACCGGGCTCCGGCGCGCTCGCCGACCTCGAGGCGTTCCGCGACCACGCCGCCTCCTTCGAGCGCACCGCCCGCCGCGGCGGTCTCGGCGCCTATCTCGACCTGCTCGAGATCAGCGAGGACGAGGAGGCCGGGCTCTCCGTCACCGCCGCGCCCGAGCAGGCCCACGACCCCGCCGCCGTGACCATCGTGACCATGCACTCCGCCAAGGGCCTGGAGTGGGACCTGGTCGCCGTCGCCGGGCTCACCGAGGGCTCCGTCCCCTCCTACGACCTGCGCCGCGCCAAGGCCGACGAGACCGGGCGGGTGCGCGTGCCCGGCGACGGCTGGCTCGGCAAGCTCGCCGGAGCCTCCGTCCCCACCGCCCTGCGCGGCGATGCGGACACCCTGCCCGAGCTCGCCTGGGCCGAGGCCGACACCCAGGTCGACGCCGAGGGGATCATCCAGGAGTACCGCTTCGCGCAGGGCGAGGAGGCGCTGGCCGAGGACCGTCGCCTGATGTACGTCGCCGTCACCCGCGCCAGGCGCCGCCTGCTGCTGACCTCCGCCGCCTGGCGCGAGGGGGTGCGCACCCCGCGGCCCCGCTCCCGCTATCTCACCGAGGCGGCGCCGCTGGTACCCGAGGGGTTCCGCTCCGCGCAGGAGGTGCCGGAGGAGAACCCGCTGGAGTCCGAGCGGCCCACCGCCACCTGGCCGCCCGTCCCGGGCGAGGCCGAGCAGGCCCGCGCCCGCGCCGCCGCCCGCCTCGCCGAGGTCGCGCAGGAGCAGCCAGTTCCGGAATCCGACCCGGCAGTCCCCGCGTCGGCCGCGGTGATCGAGGCGCCCGCGCTCGCCGACACGGAGCTCGAGGAGCTCGTGCGACGCGCTCTCGCCGACCTCGCCCAGCACGCCGCCGCCCCTGCCGTGCACTCCCCGCCGCGACTGTCCGCCTCTCAGGTGGTGACGCAGGCCCGCGGCCCGCAGGCCGCCGCGATCGAGCTGCTGCGCCCGCTGCCGCGCCGCCCCTCGCCGGCCGCCGTGCGCGGCACCGCCTTCCACTCCTGGCTCGAGAACCGCTTCGACAGCGCGACCCTGCTGGACCTCGAGGACCTCGCCGATCTCGAGGACCCGGAGGAGGAGCGCGCCCTCGCCGACGCTCGCGCTCTGCGTGAGGCCTTCGAGGCCTCCGACTGGGCGCACCGCAGCCCCCTCGCGGTCGAGCAGCCGGTCACCACCCGGATCGGCGAGATCGGGGTGCGCGGCGTGATCGACGCGGTCTTCGCAGACCCCGAGGGCGGCGACGGCACGGCAGGGCCCGACGGCGCCGGCGGGGTGATCATCGTGGACTGGAAGACGGGCCGCATGCCCCGCCCCTCCCAGCTGCGCGAACGCTCGCTGCAGCTCTCGCTCTACCGCCTGGCCTGGCACGAGCGGACCGGTCTGCCGCTCCGGAACATCCGCACGGCCTTCCACTTCGTGGCCGACGGGATCACCCACGAGGTCACCGAGCACCCCTCCCGCGAACGGATCGCGGAGATGCTGGCGGGGGAGTGACGCGGCCGGAAGGCCGAGTCCGCCGCGGGCTCATGCCGGCCGGGGCCTTCCCGGACGACCGATGTCGGTGAGGGAGCTGGGTCTCGCTCAGGCCTCGGAGCGGGCGCTGTCGGCGGACCGCCCGCCGTCCTCGTGCGCGTTCATCTCGTCGTAGGTGCGCTCGGCCTCCTCGCGCGCGATCTGGGCGAGGTCCGCGTCGAGATCGGCGATCATGCCGCGGGCGTCGGCGACGATGTCCTCGTCCTCGATCTCCAGGCCGTGCTCGAGCCACTCCGCGACCGCGAACTCGCCCAGCGCCTGCGCCCGCTCCATCAGCCGGGGATGGCTCGAGGTGGGCAGCTCCTCGCGGTACGCGGCGTACAGGGCGTCGAACCGCTCCGGGTCCAGCGAGGAGATCAGCCAGGCCAGATCCGCCGCGGGATCGCCGACGATCGAGGAGGACCAGTCCCGCACGGCGCTGAGGCGCCGGCCCGAGACGAACAGGCTCTCCTCGGACAGGTCCCCGTGGATGAACTGGGGCGTGAAGTCCCACAGCTCCTGATCGGTTAGCAGCGCGTCCCACCGCTGCGCGACCGCGGCGGGCAGGTGCCCGGCGGCGTGGACCTTGTCGATCCGGGCACGGTGGCGGGCGTGCAGCACCTCCGGGGTGAAGGACTCCACCCCTGCGGACTCCGCCGCGTAGCGCGGCACGGTGTGGATCCGGGCGAGGACCTGGCCGAGAGAGCGGGCGAGCTCCTCGCTGTCCTGGAGGTCGTCGAGCATGAGCGGCCGGCCGACGGGGACCTCGGTCACCGCGCTGCGCCCGCCCTCGGGGAGCTTGACGTAGCCGAGCACGGGCGGGATCACGGCCTTCAGCGGGGTCCCGGTGAGGGCATCGGCGACGCGCAGGTCGCGCTCGAGATGGATCCCGGCGGCCGTGGTGGCGGGGGAGTGGACCAGCACTCGGCGGCCGTCCTCCGCGACCACTCCGGCGACGTCGAGATCCTCGACCGGGGTGGCGATGGAGGAGGTCCGCACCGGGGCCAGCCCGGGGACCGCCGCCGCGGCGAGGGCAGCCATGGAGTAGGAGTTGCGATGCACGCGTCCACCGTACCCGTCCCGACCCCGCGCGCCGGTTAGGCTCGAGGTCATGCCGACGCTCCGTGGACCGCATCTCAGCACGCCCCTGACCCTCCTGGGCTCCGACCGCGATGCGCTGCTGCGCGGCGAGGACGGAGTGCTCGCCCCCGGCGAGGACGCCCGCTATCTCGTCACGCGCGCCGGGGCGGTCGCGCTCTCCGAGGACGAGGACGGCACGCTGCACGCCGTGCTGGAGACCGCGGACCCTCGCGGCGGCACCACCCAGCCGCTGGTGCTGCTGGGCCGACGGGACGGCGTGCGGGTGCTCGCCGTGGAGATCCCCGAGCCGAGCCCCGAGCTCGACGACCCCGGCCGCGATCTGCGCGACCTCCGGCGCGTCGCGGACCGGCTGGCCGATGCGGATGCCGACCTCGCCGCGGCCGCGGTCGCGATGGGTGCCTGGCACCGCTCGATGCGGCACTGCCCGCTGTGCGGCGGGCTGCTCGAGCCCGAGATGGCCGGCTGGGTGCTGCGCTGCCGCGAGGACGGCGTCGAGCAGTTCCCCCGCACCGACCCTGCAGTGATCATGGCCGTGCGGGACGGCCGGGACCGCCTGCTGCTGGCCCGCAACGCCCACTTCCGCGGCCGCTTCCACTCGGTGCTCGCAGGCTTCGTCGAGCCCGGCGAGAGCCTCGAGAACGCCGTCGCCCGGGAGGTCGCCGAGGAGGTGGGCGTGACCGTCACCGAGGTCGAGTACATGGGCAGCCAGCCCTGGCCCTTCCCCCGCTCGCTCATGCTCGGCTACCGCGCCTGGGCGCCGGAGGCAGGCGAGCTCACCCTCCAGGACGAGGAGATCGCCGAGGCGCGCTGGTTCAGCCGCGAGGAGCTCGCCGCCGCTCTCGCGGCCGACGAGATCGAGCTGCCCGGCCCCGCCTCGATGGGCCGCGCCCTGATCGACGACTGGTACGGCCGCTCCGCCGAGGCCTGAGCGGCGCTCGCCGGACCCGGCTCGACCTGCGGGGTCCTGATCGACCTGTGCTGCCCTCGGCCCGACGTCGGCGAGGGCAATGGTCAGTCGATGGCGCGTGGCGTACCTCTACGCCTATATGGGCGTAGAGGTACGCCACGCGCCATCACCCGTGAGGTGCCCGGCCGAGACTGCCCTGGCCGCTCGTGTCCCGACGCCCTGGCGAGGTGTGAGGCACCCGCCGTCCACAGCACCCCGTGGAGGGTCGCACCGCCCTGGCAGGATGGAGGGCGATGACCGACCAGACCGCCGACCCCGACGCCACCGCCCGCTCCGCCTCGCCAGATGCGGAGTCGCTCCTCGCCGCGCTCGATCCCGAGCAGCGCGAGGTGGCGGGCAGCTTCGGCACGCCGCTGTGCGTGCTCGCCGGCGCCGGCACCGGGAAGACCCGCGCGATCACCCACCGCATCGCGTACGGCGTCAGCACCGGTCAGCTGAACCCCCGCCACGTCCTCGCCGTCACCTTCACCGCGAAGGCCGCCGCCGAGATGCGCTCGCGCCTGCGGGACCTCGGAGTGCCCGCCGTGCAGGCCCGCACCTTCCACTCCGCCGCGCTGCGCCAGCTGCGCCACTTCTGGCCCCGCGTCGTCGGCGGGCCGATGCCCGACATCATCGCCAGCAAGTACGCCGGGGTGGGCGAGGCCTGCTCCCGCCTGCACCTCAGCGTGGACAGGGCGGCGCTGCGCGACATCGTCGCCGAGGTCGAGTGGTCACGGGTGTCGATGCTGACCCCCGAGTCCTATCCCGACGCGGCCGCGCAGACGCGCCGCCCGGGCGTGGCCGGCTTCGACTCCCGCTCCATCTCCCGCATCCTCACCCAGTACGAGGAGGTGAAGAAGGAGCACAACGTCATCGACTTCGAGGACGTGCTGCTGCACATGGTCGGCTTCCTCACCGAGCGCGGCGACGTCGCCCGCGAGGTCCGCGCCCAGTACAAGCACTTCGTCGTCGACGAGTACCAGGACGTCTCCGCCCTGCAGCACGCGCTGCTGCGGCTGTGGCTGGGCACCTCCGACGACCTGTGCGTGGTGGGCGACGCCGCCCAGACCATCTACACCTTCGCCGGCGCCCGCGCCTCCTACCTCCTGGACTTCCGCAGCGAGTTCAAGCGCGCCCGCACCATCCGCCTCGAGCGCAACTACCGCTCCACCCCCGAGATCGTGCGCATGGCCAACACCGTCCTCGACGGCGCGCAGGGCCGCACCCGCGCCGGTCGTCTCACCCTCGTCTCCCAGCGCGATGCCGGGCCGCCGCCGCTGGTGGAGTCCTTCCCCGACGACGCCGCCGAGGCCGACGGGATCGCCGACCGCATCGGCGCGCTGATCGCCGAGGGCCGCACCGCCTCCGAGATCACGATCCTGTTCCGCACCAACAGCCAGTCCGAGGCGTTCGAGCAGGCGCTCACCGCCCGCGGCATCGGCTACCTGGTGCGCGGCGGGGACCGCTTCTTCGAACGGCAGGAGGTGCGGCGCGCGATGGTGTCCCTGCGCGCCGCGACCCGCGTCGAGCAGCTCGACCCGGCCCGCGCCGTCCGCGACGTCCTCTCCCAGCAGGGCTGGTCCGAGCAGGCCCCGGAGACCACCGGCGCGATCCGCGACCGCTGGGACTCGCTGAACGCCCTCGTCGGCCTCACCGACACCATCACCGCACGGCCCGGCGCGACCATGGCCGACGTGGTCCGCGAGCTCGAGGAGCGGGCCGAGTCGCAGGCCGCGCCCGTCGTCGACGGCGTCACCCTCGCCTCCGTCCACGCCGCCAAGGGCCTGGAGTGGCCGGTCGTGTTCGTGGTCGGCGCGAGCGACGGGCTGCTGCCGATCTCCATGGCCAAGACCCCGGCCGAGGTCGAGGAGGAGCGACGACTCTTCTACGTCGCCCTCACCCGCGCCCGCGACCTGCTCACCGTCAGCTGGGCCGCGGCCCGCACCCCCGGCGCCCGCGGCTCCCGCAAGCCCTCCCGCTTCCTCGACGGGGTGCTCGCCCACCCCGACTCCCCGCGCACCGCGCCCGGCCCCGGACCGCGCCGCACCGGCCGACGCTCCGCGACCGTCTACTCCGAGTGCCGGGTGTGCGGGCAGGGCCTCGTCTCCGCCGCCGAGCAGCGGCGCGGCCGCCATGACGGCTGCCCCTCCACCGCCGGGCCCGAGCTGCTCGCCGAGCTGCGCAGCTGGCGGCGCGAGGAGTCCGGTCGGCGCGGCGTCCCCGCCTACGCCGTGCTCACCGATGCCGCCCTCGAGGCCGTCGCCGAGCGTGCGCCCCGCACCGAGGAGGAGCTGCTGGCCGTGCCAGGGATCGGCCCCGCGAAGGTCTCCTCGTACGGCGCCGCGCTGCTGCAGATCCTCGCCGGACCCTCCGAGAAGGACTGAAACCGCAGGTCAAAAAATACTTCTGCATTCGCCGGGACGGGTGTAGAGTCGTCCACGTCAATCGTTCGGGTCGTGAGCCGGGAAGCCGGGGCACGCGCACAGAAAGGGGGTGGGTCTCGTGATCGTTCTCAGGAATCTGGCAGGAGCTGGCCTGCGCCCCCTCGGCGCGCCCGCTCTTCTGCCGCGCGAACGGGGCTATGTCCCCGCGGTGCTCCGCCTGAGCTGACGAGGTCCACCCTCGCTGCACGGGGCGGCACCGGCGCCGCCCCCTCCCGCCCCTCCCGGGGCCGTCCTTCCCGACGACGTCGAAGCAGCGAGACGATGACTTCTCTACTGACCACTTTCCTGAACCCTGCGGACGCCTCCGCAGACATGCTGCCGTGCCACGACGCGGACGCGGCCGACCTCTTCTTCTCCGAGCGCCCCGCCGACCTCGAGCAGGCCAAGCTCCTGTGCGCCGACTGCCCCCTGATCCAGGAGTGCCGCCAGGGCGCTCTGGACCGGGGCGAGCCCTGGGGCGTCTGGGGAGGCGCGATCTTCCAGGACGGGCGCATCATCGCCGTCAAGCGCGGCCGCGGCCGCCCGCGGAAGAACCCGCTCCCCGACGCCGACGCGGCATGAGCGCGCCCGCGACGGGCGAGGGTACGACGAAGGGCGGGGCACCGCTGGTGCCCCGCCCTTCGCGGTCTGTGGAGGCAGAGCCTCGCAGTACGTCGATCAGGAGTGTTTGCTGCCTGATCTCCTACCGCTCGTGCCTCGCAGTACGTCGATCAGGCCTTGCCGAGGATCCGATTCAGCTTGGTGCCGCACTCCGGGCACACGGCCTTGGCCATGCGACGACCGTTGGAGACGACGACGTTGCCCTCGGCCTCCCGCTTCTCGCGGCACTTGACGCAGTAGAACTCTCCGGCATAGGTCTCGTCGGCCATATCCGCTCCTCGTGGGTTCGTGAGTGATGAACATTCACCGGCGCACGACTCTCGCCGCGGACCGGGACCGGACCACTGTAGCCGGGGGCGCAGATGCGCACGAATCAGGAACGGCCGCGGCGCGGCGCAGAAGAGGAGTGATCCGATCTGACCGGCCCGTCGTGCGCTTCGGGAGGCTGGGGGCTCCGGGGGAGCCGAGGAAGTGCGCACGACGAGCCGATATCGGCGGCCCGACGGCAGCGTGAGGCCGACCTGGGCCGTAGGACCCCGGGGGCGCTCAGCACCACGCGCACCTTCCCCGTGTGCGTCCTGCTAGTTATCCCGGGGTCCTACGTGCAGGGAAACCTAGCCCCTGCGGACCGGGCGGGTCAAAGACGGACCGGGGACCGACTGTGGACAACCGGCCCCCAACCTGTGGACAGCCGGCCCCACCCGGTGTGAACACTGTGGAGGAATCGTCATCGTCCCCGGTCACGACGCTCTGACCGGCCCCTTCGCAGTGCACAGCTGTGGACGAAAAAACTTCGCCGACCGAGCGTGCCAGGCTTGTCCCATGAATGATCTGGTCCACCATGAGCAGCTGAGCGGGCCCCGCGGCGAGCGGGTGCTCGTGCGGCGCAGCGCCCGCCGGCGCCGCACCGTGTCCATCACGAGGCGCGACGGCGACATCGTGGTCGCGATCCCCGCCTCCTTCAGCGCCCGCCAGGAGCGGGACTGGGCACGGAAGATGGTCGACCAGATGGTCGCGCGGGAGGCGCGCAGCACCCCCGCGAGGCGCAGCGATGCAGAGCTGATGAGGATGGCGCGCGAGGTCAGTGAGGCGCATCTCGGTGGCCGGGCCCACCCCGCATCGGTGACGTGGTCCACACGCCAGAACACCCGCTGGGGCTCGTGCACCCCGGCCGACGGCACGATCCGGCTCTCGCACCATCTGCAGGGCATGCCGGACTACGTGGTGCGCTCGGTGATGATGCACGAGCTGGTGCACCTGCTCGTGCCCGGCCACGGGCCCGAGTTCAAGGCCCTGATGGCGGCCTACCCGCAGGCGGAGAAGGCGCAGGGATTCCTCGACGGGGTCTCCTGGGCGAAGAACATGCCGCCGCTGGACGGCGACGACGTCGAGGAGACCGCCGGGGAGTCCTGAGCGCGGCCGGGGCGGGCCGTGCTGCGCGCGCGGACGCCGTCGAGCACAGGACGGCGCCGGACCGCTCGACGCTGGAGCTCAGCGCAGCAGCGTCGCGAAGCGCTCCGCGAGGGCATCCAGCGCGGCGGGCAGGTCCGGGACCACGCCCTCCGGCAGCAGCCCCGCCGCCGTGCCGGGCCGACGGGCGCGGGAGGGCCAGGGGAACCACTGCACGTCCCCCGACTCCTCGCTCGCCCTGAGCGGCATCTCGGCCGCCGGGCGCGGGGCACGCAGCAGGTACTGCACGTCCCAGTGCTCCTGGCAGCGGCCGAAGGCGGCGTCCAGCCCGTGACGGTGGAGCATGGCCGGGCCCTCGCCGATGCGCTCCAGGCCCGACAGACCGATCTCCTCGGCGACCTCGCGCCGCGCCGCCTGCTCGAGGCTCGTCTCGCCGTCCTCGAGATGACCGCCGGGCTGCACCCAGAAGCGGCCCTTGAGATGCCAGACGAGCGCCACGTGCTCGCCCGGCGCATCGGTCACGATCGCGCTCGCGGTGAGATGGCGCGGCCCGCCGTCGCGGTACAGGGCGCGCGGCACGCCCGTCAGCAGGTCGAGGAACTCCCGGGCGAGGTCGGGCGTCGAGGCCGCGGCCTCGAGCGCGAGGGCGAGCTCTGCCGACGCCGGCTCGGGCGCGGCCGACGACGTCGGAGCGCTCACGGGCGGCTCGGCGGCAGGAGCCCCGTCCGCCACCGGCGAGGTGTCCGCGGTGCCGTCGTCCACCTCAGCGGGCATCGCCCGCCGGGCCGTTCCCGTCCTGGTCGGTGCCGGACCCGTCGGAGTCGCCGCTGTCCGAACCGCCGTCGTCGGTGGACTCCCCATCGCCCGGGCCCTCGCCGTCCTCGCGCAGCCGGCCCTGCTCGTCCTCGCGGGGCGCGTCGTCCACGCCCTCGCCCGACAGCAGCTTCTCGAGCTCCGCGTCGAAGTCGACGGGGATGGTGACGTCGGCGAGCTCCTCCGTGCCCTCGGCCGGGGCGGCGGCATCGCTCCTCGGCGCCTGCGGCGTGCCCGAGAGCACCTCCGCCGTGGGCAGCAGGTCGGGGTGGTCCCACTTCGCCTCGCGGCCGGACTCGCCCTCGGTGGCCAGCACGGACTCCCACCAGGACAGCGCCTCGCGCACGCGGCGCGGACGCATCTCGATGCCGATGGTCTTCGAGAGCATCTGCTCCGCCGGGCTGCCGGCCGCGCGGCGGCGGCGCAGCACCTCGCGCAGCGCCTCCAGGTCCGGCAGCTTGCCGGTCAGCGCCTTGGTGGTGACGTGGTCGACCCACGCCTCGATCAAGGCCAGGGTGGTCGCGAGCTCCTCGAGGGCCCGCTCCTGCGAGGCGCGGCGCGTGAAGACGAACATCTCCTCGGGCCGGCGCGCCTGCATCGACTGCGGGTCCGAGAGGTCCAGGCCCCGCACCATCTCGTCGAGCGCATCGAGATCCAGGGTGATCCCGCGGGAGTAGTCCTCGATCGCGGAGAACAGGGCGCGACCCAGCCACGGGGCGGCAGTGAAGAGCGCTGTGTGCGCGATCTCGCGTGAGGCGAGGAAGATCCGCGTCGCCGCCGGGTCGAGGGAGTGCGCGGAGATCAGGTCCTCGACGTTCGCGGCGACCAGCGCCGGCTCGCCGTCGCGGCCGAGCGGCAGTCCCAGGTCCGTGGTGCCGGAGATCTCCCGGGCCAGCGCCCCGATCGCGTGGCCGAACTGGACGCCGAACATCGTCCCGCCGATGCGCTCCATCATCCCGGCCGGATCGCCGCCGCCGGGCATCTGCATCCCGGCCGCGCCCATGGCGCCGAGATCGCCCATCTGCCCCATCTGCGCGCTGATCGCCTCGCCGATGGCGCCGGCCATGTACTTCGCGACCGGCTCCACGATCGGCTTCCAGCGCGGCAGGGTGCGCGCGAGCCAGGTGCCGCGACCGTAGACCTGCAGCTCCGCGGACGGCACGTCGATCGCGAGCACCGGGTCCAGCCACAGCCGCGCCACCTGCGCCGCCTGGCGCAGCTCGGCGACCTGCTCGGCCGACGGGCTCGGATCGCCCGGCGTGCCGGACGGCGTCTCGACGCCCGGCAGGGTCACCTGGCCGGCGGCGGTGCGACGCGCGAGGTCCTCCGCCATCTGCCAGTTCACGGGGCTGTCGCCCTGGGCGGCGAAGAGGTGCTGCATCTGGGCGGCGGCCGCACGCAGCTGCGCGGGGTCCTGGGGGAGGTTCGCCTGCTGCGCCAGGGCGGAGAGGTCCAGCCCGTCCAGCGCTCCCTCGGGGAGCGCGTCCCCGAAGGTCTCCTTCAGGAAGCGCTTCAGCGCCTCCTCGTCCATGTCACCGGGTCCACCCGGGATCGGGGCATCGCTCATGGCCACCTCCTGCGGTCCGTGGGGTCCCCAGGGTACCGACCGCACCCCGGCAGCGCGCTGACCGTCCCGCCCGGTGCGGCACAATGGGCCGGGTGACCGACGCCCCCACGCCCCCTGCCCGCCGCCGCGGGGTGCGCGCGGCGGCCGCGCGCGCGATCGACGACGCGCAGCTCGCCCGGCCCCGGCTCGCCCTGACGATGCTCGTGCTGCTGTGCGCGATGATCCTCGGCGGCTCCCTGCTCCCCGTGCCCTATGTCATCGAGCGGCCCGGCCCCGCCATCGACGTGCTCGGCGAGTGGGAGGACGAGGAGATCCTCGTCATCGACGGCGCCGAGACCCACCCCACCGAGGGCTCGCTCATGATGACCACGGTCTCCGTCGACGGCGGGCCCGGCTACCGGGTCACCCCCGTCGAGGTCGTCGCCGCCTGGTTCGACCGCTCCAAGATGGTGCTGCCGCGCGAGGCGGTCTTCCCCGACGGGCAGACGCGCGAGCAGACCACCCTGACCAACACCGCCGCGATGAGCACCTCCCAGCAGGACGCCGTGGCGGTCGCCCTGGACGAGCTCGACATCGAGTACCGCGACGTCGTGATGATTGCGGGCGTCCAGGAGGACGGCGCCGCGGCCGGCACCCTCGAGGGCGGCGACGTGATCGTCTCCGTCGGCGGGCAGACCGCCGGCGACGTGCAGGGCTATCGCGACCTCATCGCCGCCGTGCCCGAGGGCGAGGACGTGGAGATGACCGTGCGCCGCGACGGCGAGGAGAAGGACGTCCAGGTCCCCACCGAGCTCGTCGACGGCACGCCGCGGATGGGGGTGGTCCTCGCCGAGGGCCACGAGTTCCCGCTCGACATCGACATCGCCGTCGGCGACGTCGGCGGCCCGAGCGCGGGGCTGATCTTCTCCCTGTCCGTCTACGACGAGCTGACCGAGGGGGCCCTCACCGGCGGGCACGCCATCGCCGGGACCGGCACCATCGCCGAGGACGGCACCGTCGGCTCGATCGGCGGTATCCGCCAGAAGATGGTCGGCGCGGAGGAGTCCGACGCCGAGTTCTTCCTGGCCCCCTCCGCGAACTGCGAGGAGGTCGTCGGCTACGAGCCCGACGGGCTCGAGGTCGTCGCCGTCGGCACCTTCGAGGAGGCCCTCGAGGCGACGACCACCATCGCCGAGACCGGCACCGTCGAAGGACTCCCCACCTGTGAGGACGTGACCCCATGAGCAAGAAGAACCGCCGACGCGCCCCGCAGCGCCCCACCGTCGTCTTCGACTTCGGTGGCGTGCTGAGCGCCGGCCACGACCCGGTCCCCGACATCCACGCGCTGCTCGGCGGAGACGTCGAGGCCGTCGGCGAGGCGCTGTGGGCCGAGCGCGGTGACTACGACGCCGGCCGCACCAGCCCTGCCGAGTACTGGGGCGCGGTCGCCCGCGCCGCCGGCGTGGAGGAGCTCACCGCTGCGGAGATCGACGAGCTGCAGGACGCCGACAACCGCTACTTCCTGCGCCTGGAGCCCGACTCCCGCGCGCTGCTGCACGACCTCGCCCGCAACGACGTGCGGATGGCGCTGCTGTCCAACGCCTCGGCCGCCTTCGGCGAGACGGTGCGGAAGGCCGACTGGTTCGAGGCCTTCACCCTCGCGGTGATCTCCGCCGAGGAGCGCACCGTGAAGCCCGAGCGCGAGATCTACGAGGTCCTGCTCGACGTGCTGGCGCACGAGACCGGGGGAGTGCGGCTCCCCTCGGCGGTGATCTTCTTCGACGACCGCGCGGAGAACGTCGAGGCCGCACGGGCGCTCGGCATCGACGCGCATCTCTGGCCCCGCAACGGCGATCCGCACCCCGAGGGCGCCGAGCCCGGCGTGAGCATCGCCCGGCGGGTGCTCGCCGAGCGCGGCGTCCCGACGGACTGAGCCGGTTCGACCTCCATCTGGCCGGCCCGAGCCGGGCCCGGGCGGGTCGCGCCGAGGGCGGGCGGGGTAGAGTCGGTCATCGCGACGACTCCCGTGCGGCACCGCCCTGCGGCGCGCCGGTGAGAGACCAGCACTCCGACCGCTCTCCGACAAGGACACCACATTGGCAGAGTTCATCTACACGATGTACAAGGCCCGCAAGGCCGTGGGCGACAAGGTCATCCTCGATGACGTCTCCATGAGCTTCTACCCGGGCGCGAAGATCGGCATGGTCGGCCCCAACGGCGCCGGCAAGTCGACGATCCTGAAGATCATGGCCGGCCTGGACCAGCCCTCCAACGGCGAGGCGCGCCTCAGCCCCGGCTACAGCGTCGGCATCCTGCTCCAGGAGCCGCCGCTGGACGAGTCCAAGACCGTCCTGGAGAACGTCCAGGAGGGCATGGGCGAGCTGTTCAAGAAGGTCCAGCGCTTCAACGCCATCGGCGAGGAGATGGCCGAGCCCGACGCGGACTTCGACGCGCTGATGGAGGAGATGGGCAAGCTCCAGACCGAGATCGACGCCCAGAACGGCTGGGACCTCGACTCGCAGCTCGAGCAGGCGATGGACGCGCTGCGCTGCCCGCCCGGCGACGAGCCCGTCACCCACCTCTCCGGCGGCGAGCGCCGCCGGGTGGCGCTGTGCAAGCTGCTGCTGGAGAAGCCCGACCTGCTGCTGCTGGACGAGCCCACCAACCACCTCGACGCCGAGAGCGTGCTCTGGCTCGAGCAGCACCTCCAGCAGTACGAGGGCGCCGTCATCGCCGTCACCCACGACCGCTACTTCCTCGACCACGTCGCCGAGTGGATCGCCGAGGTCGACCGCGGCCACCTCTACCCCTACGAGGGCAATTACTCCACCTATCTGCAGAAGAAGGAGGAGCGCCTCCAGGTCCAGGGCAAGAAGGACCAGAAGCTCGCCAGGCGCCTCAAGGAGGAGCTGGAATGGGTCCGCTCCAACGCCAAGGGCCGTCAGGCGAAGTCCAAGGCGCGTCTTGCCCGCTACGAGGAGATGGCCGCGGAGGCCGAGAAGACCCGCAAGCTCGACTTCGAGGAGATCACCATCCCGCCGGGCCCGCGGCTGGGCAACCAGGTGATCGACGGCAAGGACCTGAAGAAGGGCTTCGGGGACCGTCTGCTCATCGACGGGCTGTCCTTCTCCCTGCCGCCGAACGGCATCGTGGGCGTCATCGGTCCCAACGGCGTCGGCAAGACCACCCTGTTCAAGACCATCGTGGGCCTCGAGGAGCTCGACGGCGGCGAGCTGAAGATCGGCCAGAGCGTCAAGATCAGCTACGTCGACCAGAACCGCGAGAACATCGACCCGGAGAAGAACCTCTGGGAGGTCGTCTCCGACGGGCTCGACTTCATCCAGGTCGGCAAGGTCGAGATCCCCTCGCGCGCCTACGTCAGCCAGTTCGGCTTCAAGGGCCCGGACCAGCAGAAGAAGGCCGGCGTGCTCTCCGGCGGCGAGCGCAACCGCCTGAACCTCGCGCTCACCCTCAAGCAGGGCGGCAACGTGCTGCTCCTGGACGAGCCGACGAACGACCTGGACGTTCAGACCCTCGGCTCGCTCGAGAACGCGCTGCTGGAGTTCCCGGGCTGCGCCGTGGTCGTCTCCCACGACCGCTGGTTCCTGGACCGCGTGGCGACCCACATCCTCGCCTTCGAGGGCACCGAGGAGAACCCGGCGAACTGGTACTGGTTCGAGGGCAACTTCGAGTCCTACCAGCAGAACAAGGTCGCCCGCCTGGGCGAGGAGGCCGCGCGCCCGCACCGCGTGACCTACCGCCGCCTGACTCGCGACTGAGGTCCGGGCCGGGAGCACCGGTCCAGCCGACGGAAGGGGCCGATCACCTCGCGGTGATCGGCCCCTTC
>NZ_KV788884.1:0-31287 GCF_001807385.1 Brachybacterium sp. HMSC06H03
TCGCGGACCTCGCGGGCCGCGGCCGCTGCTGCCGCGGGCTCGACCGCATGGCGCAGGGAGCGCAGCTCCGCGAGCTGCCGCGCGTGGTCCGGGCCCTCGAGGCGCCAGCGGATCACTCGCGGGTCCAGCAGGTCCCATTCGCTGATCGGGAGGATGCGCAGGCCGACCCGTCGGCCGGCGCTCAGCATCCCGAGCCCGCCGAGCACTCGCGTGACCTCGCGGACCACGCTGCGGGAGGCGCCGGTGCGGGCGATGAACCCCTCGATCGTGTCCGCGGCGCCGGCCTCCAGCTCGCCGCCGACGATCGCGGCGCCGAGCTGGTCCAGCGCCTGCTCGAAGGCGCTCGCGCCGGCGGTCATGCCTGCGAGACGGGGGAGACGACCAGCTCGTCGATGCGCACGTGCGCGGGGGAGTCGAGCACGAAGCAGGCGGTGCGGGCGATGTCCTCCGCGGTGAGCATCCGTGCGCGAGCCTCGGCGTCCGGCACGGAGGGGCGCTGATCGAGGAAGTCGGTCGCGACATCGCCCGGGCACAGATGACACGCCCGCACCCCGTGCGCGGCCTCCTGCTGGTTCAGCGTGCGCACCAGGGAGCCGAGCGCCGTCTTGCTCGCCGAGTAGGCGACCCCCGCACCGGGCTGGAACGACCAGCCCGCGTAGGAGGAGATCACCACGACCTGCCCGCCGCGCTCGCGCAGGTGGGGGAGGACGGCGTCGACGGTGCTCGCGACCGCGGTGAGGTTCGTGGTGACGATCGCGTCGAACTCCGTCAGGTCCTGATCGTCCCAGCGCCGCTTCGGCGCGTTCAAGCCGGCCGCGAGCACCAGCGCGTCGATCCCGCCGAGCTGCTCGGCGATCCGCTCGGCGGTGCCCCGCACGGCCTCGCGGTCCTGCACGTCCAGCGGCGCGACCAGCGCGTTGCCGCCCGCCTCGCGGATCCCGGCCGCGAGCTGCTCGAGCACCTCGCGGCGCCGGCCGCTGAGCGCGACCGTCCAGCCCGTGCGCGCCGCCCGCAGCGCCGTCGCGCGCCCCATGCCGCTGCCCGCGCCGGTGATCCACACCGTGCGAGGGCCGGTCGCGCTCGCTCCGTCCATCGACTCGTGCTGCGCGTCTCGTCCGCTCGCCGTCGTCCCATCCGTCGTCATCTCGCTCCTCCTCGGGCGTTCTCGCCATCAGGTTCTCTGCGGCGACCTCCCGGCCCCACGGGCCGACGTCACCCAATAGTATGACTATTGAGCGCGGCCGACGGGCCGCACACCGAGCGCGGCACGGCAGCCGCAGGAGAGGACAGGGCGATGGAGCTGGATCTGCGGGACAGGGTGGTCGTGGTGACCGGGGCGGCGCGCGGGATCGGCGCGGCCATCGCCGCACGCTTCGCCGAGGAGGGCTCGCGCGTGGTCGCGCTCGACCTCGCCTTCCCGGACGAGGCGGCGGAGGGTGCGCCGAGCGTGGACCAGGTGGTCTGCGACGTCGCCGACCCGGACTCCGTGCACCGCGCGGTCGAGGCCGTCGTGGAGCGACACGGCACGATCGACGTGCTCGTGAACAACGCCGGGATCGTCGCGGACTCGACCGTGGTCGAGACCGACTGGGCGACCTGGCAGAAGTGCTTCGACGTGAACACCGGCGGCACCTTCCTCATGTGCCGGGAAGTGGCCCCGCACATGCAGAGGGCCGGGCGCGGGCGGATCCTCAACGCCGCGTCGTTCGCCGCGATCGTGCCGAGCGTGGGCAGCGCCGCCTACGCCGCCTCGAAGGCCGCCGTGGTGCAGCTGACCCGCGTGCTCGCCTCCGAGCTCGGCCCCCACGACATCACCGTCAACGCCTACGCCCCCGGCATGGTCCCCACCTCCATGAACGGCTTCGCCGACCTGCCCGCCGAGCGGCAGGATCGCCTGCTGGACACCCTCTCGCTGCGCCGCTGGGAGAGCCCCGACGACGTCGCCGACCTGCTGATCTTCCTCGCCAGCGACCAGGCCTCGTACATCACCGGGACCCTCGTGGACGTGTCCGGCGGGAAGCTCGCCACGCAGATCCCGGCGGTGGCGCACGGGCGGTGAGGGGCGCGGCGCGTCACCTGAGGGGGATGTGCCTGCGGAGCTCATCGGCGACGTAGGGGACTCCAGAGCGGGCCGGCGCGCCGAGAACGGAATCGACGGTGCGCGGTGGTCGTCTGGTTGCCGGGACCGCGCCTCGGCGCCGATGGCGGAGTCCTTCAACGCGACAGCGAAGCGCGAAGTCCTCCGGGACGCTGCGGGCTTCACCGACGAACTGTCCTGCCGTCGAAAGATGTTCCGCTGGTCGACCCGCTACAACACCAAGCGCCGCCACTCCTGGTGCCGCTATCAGCCCCCGAACACCGACGAACGCGCCTACTCCGATGAGCTCGCGCTCGCAGCGTGAACAACCCCGTGTCCACGAACCGGGGGTAGGGCCTTCGCAGCGCTGGAGTGGTCCGCGGTGCTGATGACCACGTACAACCGTCTGTCCGTGCTCTCCCACCACCCTGTGCCCGGCGCCCGTTGACCGCCGCGCCCTCCTCAGGAAGGACCCCCGATGACCGACGACACCACCCCCGCAGAGACCGTCGACTCGGCCGACGAGACCGTCGAGGTGCGGGAGAACCCCGAGCGGCAGCGCTTCGACATCCTCGTCGGTGGCCGCCAGGCAGGCTTCGCGTTGTTCACCACCTCGGCGGAGAACCCCGATGACCAGCGGATCTTCTACCACACCGTCATCGACGACGCCTTCGGCGGGCGGGGACTGGCCGGCATGCTCACCCGTGGCGCGCTCGCCGCGAGCGTCGAGCAGGGCAAGCGGATCGTGCCCGTCTGCCCGTACGCCGCGCGCTGGGTCCGCGGCCACGACGACTTCGCGGACTCCGTGGACCGGGTGAAGTCCATCCACCTCGAGGCCGTGCGCGCCGCGAACGCCGAGGCCGACGGCACGGCATCATGAGCTGAGCAGCCGTCCCCGCCTCTCACAGCCCGAGAACGCCGCTGTCGTCGCCCCCGCCGCGCATGCGACGCTCGCAGGTGACTAGGCTGTCGAGGGGTCGCGACGGCCCCGAGCACCGCAGCGTGCTCGCAGCACCCGAGGCGAAGGAGCAGCCGGAAATGCGCACACCGAGGAACCAGCGATCGGCGGAGGCCGTCGAGGCCTTCACCCGGATCATGGGGCGCAAGCACGTGCTCACCTCGGCGCGTGCCACCGCGCCGTACACCACGGGCGGCCGCTTCGGCGCCGGTGACGTGCTCGCCGTGCTGCGGCCCGGCTCGCTGGTGGACATGTGGCGGGCCCTGCAGGTGTGCGTCGACCACGACCTGATCATCATCACCCAGGGCGCGAACACCGGCCTGACCGGCGGCTCCGGCCCCGGCGACCAGGACTACGACCGCGACATCGTCATCCTCTCCACGCTGCGGATCGACGGGATCCACCTCATCAACGATGCCCGCGAGGCGATCAGCCTGGCCGGCGCCACCCTGTTCTCGCTCGAGGAGAAGCTCGCCGCGCACGACCGCGAGCCTCACTCGGTGATCGGCTCGAGCTCCATCGGCGCGACCGTCGTCGGCGGCATCGCGAACAACTCCGGCGGCTCCCAGATGCGCAAGGGCCCCGCCTATACGGAGCAGGCGATCTTCGCGCGCGTCGATGAGGATGGCCGGATCCACCTGGTGAACCACCTCGGGATCGATCTCGGCACCGACCCCACGCACATCCTCGACCGGCTCGAGCGCGGGGACTGGGACGCCGCCGACGTCACCCCGCCGCCGCCCGACTCCACCGGCACCGACTACGCCGACCACGTGCGCCAGCTGGTCGACACCCCGGCGCGCTTCAACGCCGACCCGACCTTCCTCCACGAGGCCTCCGGCAGCGCCGGCAAGATCATGGTCTTCGCCGTGCGCACCCGCACCTTCCCGCTCGAGAAGGACAAGGCCACCTTCTACATCGGCACCGACCTCCCTTCCGATCTCGAGGCGCTGCGCCGCCGCATCCTCGCCGCCGAGGGCCCGCTGCCGATCTCCGGCGAGTACATGAGCGCGCACGCCTTCGACCTCGCGACCGAGTACGGCAAGGACACCTACGTCTCCCTCAAGCACGCCGGCTCGGCCACCCTGGTGCGCATGTTCGCGCTGAAGGGCTGGGCCAACGGCGTGTTCGCGAAGCTGCCCGGCTTCGGTCCCTCGACCGCCGATGCGATCTCCCAGAAGCTCTTCTCCCTGGTGCCGGAGAGGATCCCGCGGCGACTGACCGACTTCCGCGACCGCTTCGACCACCACCTGCTGCTGGTGGTCAGCGGCAGCGAGCGCGCGGCGACGCAGCAGCTCCTGCGCGAGTTCTTCGCGGAGCCGGAGCACGAGGGTGCTTTCTTCGAGTGCGACGCCGAGGAGGCCCAGAGCGCGACCCTGATCCGCTTCGGCGTCGCCAGCGCCGCGAGCCGCTGCTTCGTCATGCGCCGCGCCGAGGCCTCGGAGATGGTCACCTTCGATGTGGCACTGCGGCGCGACGACGAGGACTGGCTGGAGCGCCTGCCCGAGGAGATCTCCGACCAGCTGCTCGAGAGCGCCTACTTCGGCCATTTCTTCTGCCACGTCCTGCACCAGGACCACGTGGCGAAGAAGGGCGTGGACCCGGTCGCGTTGAAGAAGCGGATGACGCAGCTGCTGGTGGACCGCGGGGCTGCGGTCCCGGCCGAGCACAATTACGGCCGGATCTACCCGGCCCCCGAGCATCTGGTCGCCCACTACCGTGAGCTCGACCCGCTGAACATGTTCAACGCCGGGGTGGGGGAGACGTCGGCGAAAAAGGGGTGGGGGTGAGCGTTTCGCTCACACCTGCGCGGGCTGCTGGGTTGCACCAGGGGGAGAGCTGCTCTCGAGGCTGAAGGAACGCGTCGATGCCGCATTCTGTCCACAGATCGGAGATCGCGTGGTCGGGGACAGCTCGGATGTGATCGACTGGCATCATCACCTTTCACCCGCCCAGAAAGTCATCACTTCGCATGCGCTCCTCCGTGATCGGCCGTTCGACCACCGCAGTCGCCTCCGCCCTCCTCATCCTTGCCCTCGGCGCGTGCGGATCTGCTGACCCGTCGTCAGGGACAGGGGAGCCCGGCTCCCGCGCGCAGGAAGAGCAGGGCGCATCCGACGACGGCGGAAGCACAGCGGCAGCGCCCGGCGACGCCGAGCCCGAGGGCTCGGAGGACGATGCCACGGACGTCGCCGCTGACGACCGCGGGGCGGACGGCGAGGACGCTGCGGCGAAGGGCGCGACCGGGGACCAGACCCCCGGCAGAACGGCAGGGGGCGAGTGCGTCGTCCCTGAGGGCAGCTCCCAGATCCCGACGGGCCCGCCCGAGGTCGACGAGTGGGCGATGGTCGCGGGCACCGCCGCACCCGTCTCTGCGCAGTACGGCCCGTATGCGCAGGACGGCGACCTCTGGACCTGCTATGAGCACTCGGCCGACGGCGCGCTCTTCGCCGCCGCGTACTACTTCGCGGCGTCGGGGCAAGTGGAAGGCGTCCACGAGGAATGGCTTCCCGAAGGCGATCTCCGCGACGAGGCCATCGCGAGCGAGTCGGAGCACGTTCAGGAGTTGGACGATGTCTCGATGACTTTGGTCGGCTACCGATTCCAGACCTACACCGCGGACGCCGCCACCATGGATATCGTTTCGGAGACCACGGTGCCGGAGGGGACGGCGAACGTGGGCATCCGCGTCGCACTGATGTGGGACGGCGACCGCTGGGTCGCCGACCTCGAGAACTTCGGTGAAGAGGCCTACTCGGTGGAGTCGCTCGACGGCTATTCGCCCTGGCGCGGCTGATGTCTCTGTCCCACGTCCTCCGTGTCGCCTCTCACCCGTCCGAGCGCGAGAACCGGTTGGTCATGCGGTCACTCGCCGTGAACAGGACCTGAGCGAGCAGAGCATCGGTTTCCGCGCGCACCTGCTCGGCGATCTCGGTGTTCGCCGCGGCGAGCAGCGAGGGAACGTCCGCGGACGTCCCGGCCTCGGCGGCCGTCCCGTCGGCCGCGTGGACGGCGGCGCGGCCGAGCGCCATGGTGCGCTGCTGATAGCGCTCGATCAGCGGGATCGTCTCGTGGAAGTGCGGATCGGCCAGCGCCGCGATCATCCGGGAGGTCCAGTAGAAGCTGTC
This sequence comes from Brachybacterium sp. HMSC06H03, assembly GCF_001807385.1. NCBI lineage: Bacteria > Bacillati > Actinomycetota > Actinomycetes > Micrococcales > Dermabacteraceae > Brachybacterium > Brachybacterium sp. HMSC06H03. The sequence goes on from NZ_KV788884.1 coordinate 6,164, forward strand.
GGTGCTGACCGAAGCGTCGGTGGTCGCGAGATACGTCGGCGCGGTCTCGACATTCGTGAACATCGGAATCAGCGTGGTGAAGGGGAGCGAGGCAAAGGCGACCCACTGCAGGGCCCGGTGCGACTCCGGCAGGTCCGGGCGGATCTGCAGGATCGCCAGCGCGTTGTGGCGGTTGATGCCGATGGGGCGGAAGGCGCGGCGCTCCGCGTCGGTGCCGCGGGCGGAGTAGGGGTCGAACACGGTGCCCTGGTAGTGGGAGGAGAGCACGTCCTTGACGTCCTCGATCGTCAGCAGGTGCTCGGGCCGGCGGCTCCAGGCGAGGTCGTCGGAGTCGGGGCTCGCCCCGGGCGCTCCCGCGTCCCAGTCCTCGGCGTGCGGGCTGAGGGTGCGCTGCATGTACCAGGCGCGGGGCGTGTTGTAGAGGTGGTCGTGCTCGGTGTGGGAGCCGAAGGCCTCACGAGGGTTGAACACGTCCGCGCTCTGCCCGTCCTCGCGCAGGGTGAGGTCCAGGCGGTGTTCGCGCAGGAAGTCGCGCAGATCGGGGCTCGCGAGATGGTCACGGCCGGGGCCCTCGGCGTCGGCGAGGTCGAAGGAGTCGATGCCCAGCTGGTTCGGCATCGTCACGTAGTGGTCCTCGGGCACGCGCCGTGCGATCCAGTGGTGCCCGCCCACGGTCTCCAGCCACCAGATGTCCTCGGCGTCGCTGAAGGCGATCCCGTTCATCTCGTAGGTGCCGTGCTCGGCGAGCAGCGCCCCGAGCCGCTCCACGCCCTCGCGCGCCGAGCGGATGTAGGGCAGCACGAGGGTCACGAAATCCTCCTCGCCGAAGCCGCCCGGCTGGCCCCCGCGGCGCTCGACCAGCGGATCCGCGCCGAGCACGCGCGGATTCGAGGTGATCGTCTCGGTCGCGCTCATGGCGACGTTCGCGGCGTTGATCCCGGCGCAGCCCCAGATCCCCTCGTCCGGGAGGGCGTTCGGGATCGCGGTGTAGCGCAGCGGGTCACCGGGCAGCTCGATGGTGCGCCCGCCGAGCACGGAGGTGTAGGTGCGCGGCTGGTCCTCGGGACGCACCACCACGACCCGCTTCGGATCGAAGCTGCCGGCCGAGGAGTCCTCGGTGCGGGCGACCAGCGGGGAGCCGTCGGCGCTCGCACGGCGGCCGACGAGAAGGGTGGTGCAGGGCATGGGCGGGTGACTCCTGGGGCGCGGGGGCGGTGTGCGCTCTCCACCGTAGACCTGCTCCCGGCATAGGGTGGCCCGCGCCATGGTGCCGCGTCCGGCGGCGCCGATGCGTCGTGGGGGAGCGGAGCACTGATGAGACGACGACGCAAGCGACGTGCACGATTCTCCAAGAGCGAGGGGGCGTCACTTTTCCTGGAGCTGTTCGACCTCATCGCGGGCGTGGCGCAGCTCCTGTGGCGCTTGCCGCTGCTGATCCTGCGCTTGTTCAGCTGAGCGCGCAGAGACCCGAGGCGTTGCGCGGGGCGACTGCGCCCCTCAGGCGCTGCCCTCCGTGAGGCTCGCCGTCGGCAGCCAGTCCGCGTCGAGCAGCTGCGCGACGTCGCTGAGCCCCTCGGTGTCCTCGCCGACGGTGTCGGAGGCGGCGGCGATCCGCTCCACCATCACCTTGCTGACCTGCTCCTCGACCGTGTTCTCGGCGTAGGCGATGTGCCAGGGGGAGACCTGGTGGTCGCGGTGGGTGCGGCCGGTGACCTGTCTGCCCGCGATGCCGGAGAAGCGGGCCTGGTGGAAGATCCCGACCCGCGGCTCGGTGCTCGCCTGCTTCCCGCCGGGGAGGGGCTCGCCGGCGTGGAGGCTGATCGAGGCGACGGTGGTGAACACGCACACCGGCGCCGCCCCAGTCTGGAAACGCAGCCGCTCGGCCTCGACGTCGAAGCGGTCCCGGCCGAAGATCGTCGCGACCTCGATCCCCGAATCCCGCAGACGTTCGGTGATCGGGTCCGCGGCGGTGGTCACGAACTCGACCGAACAGGCCACCTGCCGTTCCGCCTCGACCTGCTGCGCGATCCACTGCACCGTCGAGTCGACGCGGAGCAGCCCGGCCTTCTGCCGGAAGCGCAGCAGCGCAGCCCGACCCCTCGCGGTGTTGCGGCCGTGGCGGGCGAGGTCCATCTCGCGGCAGAACTCGCCCCACTCCGCCTCGTACGCCTCCCGCTCGGCCGGGGTGAGCGCGACCGGCATCCCGGAGATCGGCACCGGCCCCCAGGGCGCGGAGCGGTGCAGCATCGCGGCCGGCTCGTCGTCCGTGAGCCAGCTGCGCACCCGCGCGAGGTCCTCCGCCCGACGGGCCGGATCCGTGGTCCACGTCGCGCCGTAGCGGCCCTTCACCAGCCCGATCCCGTGCCGCTCGAGCGCGGAGGTGAAGGTGTTCGCGGGCTCCTTGGCCGAGCCCCAGGCGGTCATCGGCTCCCCGTGCGACTGCGCATAGGCGGGGGCCAGGTACGGCAGCTCGAGCGGGGTGTGTCCGGGCGTCGCCGTCGTCGCGATGACGAACGGCGCCGCGTCGTGTGAGCGGGTGTGCCCGGAGATCCGCGACCACAGCTTCCACCGCTTCGTGGTGGTGCGGCGCAGGGCATGCGCCTCGTCCGCGATGATCACGTCCCAGGCGTGGCCTGCGACCTTCTCCAGCCGGTCCCAGGTGATCACCACCCACTCCAGACCGCTGTCGCCGAGGGCGGTGATCGTGCGGCACCAGTGCCCGATCGTGATCGCCGCCGGCCGGTCCGCGACCACCAGCACCCGCTCCGCGCCGCGCAGATCGCCGACGGCGCTCGCGCCGAGCACGGCTGAGATCGTCTTGCCGACGCCCGGCTCGTCGGCCAGCAGGAACATCCGCCCGCCGGCTTCTGCGCGGGCTGCGATCGCGTCGGCCGCCTCGTACTGGTTCTGCCGCGGTTCGAAGCCGTCGGTCGGCTCGGGGACGGCTGCGGGCGAGCCGGGGTTGTGGAGGTTCTCCAGGAAGCGGCCGAGGGTGTGAGGGCCGGGGGAGTAGGGCTTGAGGTGGTCCGGCAGTGTGCGGCCGACGTGCACGTGCATCTTCACCGCGGGGTGCCAGGAGGCGCCCTCGACCTGTGTGCCGTAGGGGACGTCGAGGATCCACAGCCGTTCGCCCGGGCCGACGACGGGCAGCTCCTTCGGGGCGTGGCGCGAGGTGCTCGATGAGCGACGACGTGATGACCTGCGGCGGCGGGTGGAGGGGGAGCGGCGGGAGGTGGGCACCGCTCGAGGTTAGCGGGGCGTGGCGGCGGGTGCTTCGCTGCTCGGCGTGCCCGGGGGCGCCTCGACGGCGATCCGCGCTACCGAGCGGTTCCTGCAGGACGCGCAGGCCGTGGCGTTCCCGTGGCACTCGGCGGATGCCGGTGAGAAGGTGGGTGTCCGCACGACCCCATCTCAGGAGGCTCGGACATGAGCAGCACCCCGCTGTACCACCCCGATGACGACGAGACGAATCCCCACCCGGAGGACCAGGGCACCTCCCACCAGGGCGGCCCGGAGGATCCCGCCGACGCGGGAGCCTCGCGCTCCTCCCAGGACGCCGGCTCCTCGGACACCGATCTCGATGAGCTCAACGACGAGGGCGTCGGCGGCACTCTCGGCGCGAAGGACACGTTCGAGCCGGAGGAGTCCGACGCGCCCCGCGATGCCGGGAAGGGCGACTCCTCGCAGGCGTGATGACCGCCGCGGTGAGCGATCGTGACCGCTCACCTCGGCGTGCGCCGCGTCGGCCCCGGCTGCTCCTCACGCGGCGAGGTCGCCGTTCGCCCGGAGCGCCTGTCCGTTGATCCAGCGGCTGTCGGGAGACAGGCGGCCTGCTCGTCGCTCCTTCCGTCCAGGAACAGAGCGGTCGCGGTGGGTCCGGGCGCGATCGTGTTGACGGGGATGTCCCTGCCGCGCAGCTCCCGCGCGAGGACCAGGGCCATGGCCTCGACGGCGGCACCATCCCGGCATGCTCGACCTGCTGGCAGTGCTGGGAGGTCAACGGCTCGACGGAGAGGCGGGAATCGGCGCGGGCCCGCGCGCCGGTGACGAGCAGAGGTCAGAGGTGGCGTGTGGGGTCCATGCGCTGGTGCAGAATGCGCACGATGGTGACCCCACCTTCGGCGACCAGGTAGAACAGCAGATGGCTACCGATGCTGTAGCGCCGGTACCCCGGTCGGATGTGGTCGGCGGGGTGCCCGCGCTCCGGCTGCACGGCGACGCGCTGAGCGGCGGCGACGAGCTCATGGACGTAGGTGTCGGCCTGTGCCGCGTCCCAGCGCTCGGCCGTGAAGTCCCAGATCGAGGAGAGATCGGAACGGGCGGCGGGAGTGAAGAGCGGGGTGCTCATCGCCGCTTGTCGGCGATGAATGCGTCGATGTCGAGCGGCTCGGCGGGTCCGCTCTCCTCTCCGGCGGCGAGCGCGTCGCGCAGCGCACGCATCTGGAGCTCCTGCTCCTCGAGAAGGCGCAGCCCTGCCCGGATCACCTCGCTCGAGGTGCGATAGCGCCCGGAGGCGACCTCCTCGGCGAGGAATTCCGCGTAGTGCTCGTCCAGGCTGATGGAGGTGTTCTTGGCCATGCCGCTAAAGTACCAGGAGTTGGTACTCGCTACGAGGGGACCTGCGCGCGCCCCGCGCTCCCGCCGAGGCAGGGTGGTGGCCCATGGCCAAGATCGTGGAGTTCCGCGCGGTCGGCCTCGCCGTGCTGGAGAGCCGGCCGCCGTTCGTCCATCACGGTCAGCCCTTATGCACCCCACTCGCGAGCAGCTCCACCGCCGTTTGCACGAGCAGCACCGGCCCGTCCTGCAGGGAGCGTTCCGCCGCGGGTGTTGCGCTGCAGCGCAATGGCGTCCCCGAGCAGCGCTCGTAATTCGGCCAGCGCCCGCTCGCCCCGGCGGTGGGGTCATGGGTACCAGCAACGCTGTGCGGCGCGCACGAGGCAAGCGGTTGTCGTCGGTGTCCGGGGCGAGCCGGATCCCGCCCACCATGCTGGAGATGCAGGATCCGTCGCGGCAAGTCAGCTGTCGTCGTCCTCCGGGGCCGGTTCTGGCGCCCCATCAGCCTCCAGCGCGTACTTCGCGGAGTCCACGTCGGTGATCACCACGTCCGCGAGTCCCGAGCGGAGGATGGAGAGGACGGCGTCATGCTTGCCCACGCCGCCGCCGACGGCGACGCGTCGAGGGATCGCCCGGAGCTCTTCGTCCGAGATGCCGATCATCCGTCCGTCGAGCGTGTCGATCAGTCGGCCGTCGCCGTCAAGGAGCGTCAGGCCGATCTCGGCGACGGCGTCCTCGACCAGGCGCGCATCGCCGTAGTCGGCCACCTGCTGGGCGAGCAGCGATGAATCCGGCCATCCTCCGATTGTGAGGTACGCCTTCGTGATCCGTCGGAACCTCTGCAGGGTGCGCTGCAGGGAGGGGTGAGCGAGCATGGTCGCGGTCGATCGCTCGTCGGCGAAGATCGGTGCGTACAGCGGGTACATCTCCCCGCCGGTGGCTCGTCCCAGATTCAGCACCGCCTCGACGCCGTCCTCCAGACGCGAGTTCCCCACGCCGGTCAACTGGACCACGTCGGCCATGGGCAGTGACTCGACGAGCCTCGAGGCCTGCACCATCGTGCGGCCGGGCGTGACGCCCAGGATGTCCCCGTCCTCGAGGCTGTCGGCGAGCGACTTCGCTGCGACGGCGGCGATCGCCGACCTCAGGTCCTCCTCCTCGGTTCCCTGGACCGCCACCACGAGCGCAGAGTTCAGGGAGAAGTGAGCCGCGATCTGCGCGGACACCGTGACGTCGATGGGGTCCACGAGCGTGGAGCGGACCTCCACGAGGCCGAGTTCGCGGGCGCGCTTGACCATCCGGGAGACGGCGAAGCGGCTGAGGCCGACTTCGTCGGCGATCTCCAGGATCGGGCGGCCGTGGGCGAGGTGCTGGACGGCGACATAGGCGTGGAGGACCTTGCCCTGCAAGTCCATCGAGGTGCTCATATGTGCACCATTGCTCGGTGTAGCGCTCATGTGGGTAGTCTCTCATGCGGGATGGGGCACCTCGCCACGGAGCGAAGTCCCTGACGTGACACGCAGTCCAAAGGAGGACACGCATGCCCACCGTCAAGAACACGGTCACGCGGCGCCACGCCGTGGCGGCCGGCCTGACTGCCATGACGGCTCTGGCCGCAGGGTGCAACTCGAGCAAGGAGGTCCCTCCGCCGAAGGCGGTGGACGCCTTCGACTGGAAGAACTTCTCCGGAGAGACTCTGAGCCTGCTCATGAGCGAGCACCCGGTCTCGATCGCGGTGCGCGAGCACCTGCCGGAGTTCGAGGAGCTGACCGGGATCACGGTCAGCCTGGAGACGCTCAGCGAGACCGACTACATGGTCAAGCTGCTCACCGTGCTGCAGTCCGGAACCGGCAGCTACGACGCCTTCATGTCATCGCAACCGATGAATTTCCAGTACGCGGGAGCGGGGTGGATCGAGGATCTCCTGCCGTGGGTGGAGGACCCGACGAAGACGTCGCCCGACTGGGATTTCGAGGACTTCTACCCCGCGCTCATCGAGTCCCTCCGCTGGGACAGGACCGAGTACGGCGGCGCCGGCCAGGGCAGCCTGTGGGCCATCCCGGCGAACGAGGAGGGCTATGCACTCTTCTATCGCAAGGACGTCCTGGAGCGTGAGGGCATCGCAGTGCCCGAGACCATCGATGACCTCATCGACGCCGCATCCCAGGTGCACGGGACGGTCGTCGACGGAATCGAGATCAACGGCTTCGTGAGTCGAGGGGACAAGACCTACCCGACCCTGAACCCGTTCAGCACGTTCTTCCTCGCCCACGGGGCCGTCGACATCGTCGACGGCCGAGCGGCCGTGAACTCACCTGAGTCCATCGCCGCCGTGGAGCAGTGGGTGGAGCTGATGCAGTACGCACCGGTCTCGGCCAGCACGTACACCTGGTATGAGGCGCAGCAGGACTTCATCTCCGGAAAGGCCGTCTTCTACATCGACGCAGACCACATGGCACCGGACTTCGAGAAGAGTCCCATCGGAGGGAAGGTCGGCTACGCGCTCCCTCCCAGCGGACCTCAGGGACGCGGCTCCAGCATGTGGGTCTGGTCCCTCGGCATGAACGCCGCGTCCCGGAAGAAGGACGCGGCCTGGCAGTTCATCCAGTGGGCCACCTCCAAGGAGTTCCTCACCACCGCGATCGAGAGCGGGAACATGAACCCCACGCGGACCTCTGTGGCCGACAGCGATGCCATGTCCGATGCGACCGCCGAATGGGGCGACTACAACGACGTGTGGCAGGAGATCCTCGCGGAGCACGCCGGCTGGGCGTACACCCCCTCGTCCCGCTTCCCGGAGATCGGTGACGCCTGGACCGTCCGGATCCAGTCGGCAGTTCTCGGCCAGCAGAGCCCGCAGGAGGCCATGGACGAAGCCGCCGAGAAGATCAACGCGATCATCGAGGACTGAGGAGCAGCCATGAAGCACAGCAAGTCCCTTCCGTATCTCCTCGCGCTCCCGGGGATCGCCGTTCTGATCGCGATCCTTTATCCCTTCCTCACCGGGGTGTGGTGGTCCTTCACCTCATACCGCCTCACCGAGGGCGGGCCCGCCTTCAACTTCGGGCAGAACTATCTGAGCCTGTTCACCACCGGCGACGGACTTCACGCGATCTTCGTGACCCTCACCTACGCCGTCTGCGCCGTCGTCATCGAAGTGCTGATCGGCACCGGATTGGCGTATCTGCTGAACCTCGGACCCTATGGCTCGTTCTTCCGGATCCTCATCGTCCTGCCTCTGCTCCTCCCGCCGGTCATCGCCGCCCTGATGTGGAAGGTGATGCTCACCGAGAACGGCGTGGCCAACTGGCTGCTCGAGGCATCGGTCGGCCGCGGATTCCTCTGGTTCAACGGCCCCGACACGGCGCTCGCCACCGTGATCCTCGTCGACGTGTGGCTCTACACCCCCTTCGTCGTGCTGCTCATGCAGGCAGCGCTGCGAAGCATCCCGACGGAGCTGCGCGAGGCCTCCGGCGTCGACGGGGCCGGCCCCTTCCGCAGCTTCTTCGCCATCACCCTTCCGCTCATCACCCCGGTCCTGGTCGTGGTGATCGCGTTCCGCGGGATCGACTCGTTGAAGATGTTCGACGTCATCTACACGACCACCAAGGGCGGACCGGTCGACGCGACGACCAACCTCCACGTACTCGCCTATCTCGAAGGCATCCGCAACATGAACTTCGGGGCGTCGATGGCGATCCTCGTCGTGCTGTGGTTGCTGTGCTACCTGATCTCGTACTTCCTGCTGAAGGCTCGACGCAAGGAGATGTCGGCATGACCCCCACTGTCACGAGCACACCCGCTCCGAGCATCACCGGCTGGCCCGCATTGCGAGGAGTCGCCCGTCGCCGGAGGCGTCGTCGGCTCCAGCACGCGCTGGCGATTCTCGCCCTCACCGCATGGTCGCTGTTCGCGCTGGCCCCGATCGTGTGGATCTTCCTGATGTCGTTGAAGACCCCGGCACAGGTGGCCTCCAACCCGCCGCTGTTCTTCTTCACGCCCACGCTCGAGAACTACGTGGAAGTGCTCAGCGGTGAGAAGTTCCTGGCCCCGTTCGTCAACTCGATCATCGTCACCGCCGGTTCGCTGCTGCTCACGCTGGTGATCGGGCTGCCGACGGCCTACGCCCTGGCCCGCTTCTCGTTCCGTGGCCGGGAGAACATCGGCTTCGGCATCCTCTCGCTGCGCTTCGCGCCGGAGCTGCTGATCATCCTGCCGCTCTATCTGGTCTTCCAGCGCACGGGCCTGGCCGACAACTATCTCGGCCTGATCCTCGCCTATCAGATCGTCACGCTGCCGATGCTGGTGTGGATGCTCCGCTCGTTCATCGAGGACCTTCCCGGAGAGCTCGAGGAGGCTGTCGCGGTGGACGGCGGCAACCGCTGGACGGCGTTCCGCCACGTCCTGTTCCGACTCATCGCCCCGGGCCTCGCCGCGAGCCTGATGCTCTCGTTCATCTGGGCCTGGAACAACTACATGATCCCGCTGGTCCTGGCCGGGAAGAACACGCAGACCGTGACTACCGGCCTCCAGCAGTACATCGGCTACCAGTCCATCGAATGGGGCCCGATGGCGGCGGCGACGATCGTCTCGATCATCCCAGGCATCCTCTTCGCGGTCTTCTCGCTCCGCTGGATCGTCGGCGGCCTGACCGCCGGAACGGTCAAGGGCTGAGCCCTGCTCCCGCACCCCTCACCACTCACCAAGGAGACACACTCATGACGACCACCCTTCCGGAGCAGATGACCGCGAGCGTGCTCATCGCACCGTCGACGATCGCGCTGCAGGACGTGCCCGTGCCGGCCCTCGGACGCACCCAGGTGCTCGTGAAGGTCGAGGCCGTCGGGGTCTGCGGCTCCGACACCCACTTCTACGAGACTGGGAACATCGGCGACATCGTCGTCGAGGGCCCCGTGATCCTCGGCCACGAGTCTGCCGGCGTCATCGTCGCCGGCGGGGAGGACGTCCCGGCCTCCCGCATCGGCACCCGCGTCGCGGTGGAGCCGCAGACGGTGTGCAGGCGCTGCCAATACTGCAAGAAGGGCTCCTATCACCTCTGCCGCGACGTCGCGTTCTATGGCGCATGGCCGGTGGACGGCTCCTTCGCCGAGTACGAGATCATCGACGACGACTTCGCCCATGACATCCCGCACGGGATGACCTTCGAGCAGGCCGCGATGGCCGAGCCTGTGTCCGTCGCCGTCCACGCGGTCCGCAAGGCGGGAGTGACCTCGGGCAGTCGAGTGCTCATCACCGGCGCCGGGCCGATCGGCGTGCTGAATGCTCAGGTCGCCCGTGCCTTCGGTGCTTCTGAGATCGTGATCAGCGACCCGGTGGAGAACCGGCGCCGTTTCGCGGAGGAGCACGGCGCCACCAGGGCCGTCGACCCGGGCACGACGGACTTCTCCCGGCTCGATGAGCACTTCGACTGCTACATCGACGCCTCTGGCAACGCACGTGCCATCGACAGTGCGATCCCGACGATCCGCCCCGGCGGGATCGCCGTGCTCGTCGGGATGGGCGGTGACCGTCTCGAGCTGCCGATCGCCCTCATGCAGCACCGCGAGATCACCCTCACCGGGACGTTCCGCTACGTCAACACCTGGCCCGATGCCATTGCACTGATCGCCTCCGGCCAGGTGGATGTCGAGTCGCTGATCACCGGCCGTTACGGACTCGACGAGGTCGAGGACGCGCTGCTCAAGGCGAAGACGGATCCGCTCGCGATCAAGACGATGGTCATCCCGGGGCTGGAGGGAACCGGCGCGGAATGAGATGACGGTGCCGGCCGGGTCGCAATGCTGCGGTCCGGCCGGCTCCGAGCACCGACGCGGCCACGGCGGACTTCGCGGTCCGCTCGGCATCGATCTCCGCCTCTCAGGCGGTGTCAGGCGCGATGAATGCAGATTCACCTCCGAGCGAGCTCGTGCGCTCAGAAGCTCCGATTAATCGGGCCTCAACGATCCAGGAACAGCTCCTGCACGGAGGAGTGATCCTGCTGCCCGCGGTCGGCGTCGACAGTGTCCTCGTAGAGGTCGAGCAGCACCGGGATCATCCGGGCCGGCAGCCCCACCGTATCCCCGGCGGCCCGTGCGTACTGCAGGTCCTTCACCTGGTTGTCGGTTGAACCGCCCAGCGGATAATCGCGTGCGAGGAGGTTCTCCTGCTTCTGGGCGAGCACCTCGCTGTTCGCCAGGCCGCCTCGCAGGACGGTGAGCAGCGATTCGATGTCCAGTCCGCTGCGACGCGCCAGACCGAGTGCTTCCCCGAGGGACGCGAGGGTGCCGGCCACCACGATCTGATTGCACAGCTTCGCAGTCGCTCCGCTGCCGAGTGGTCCGAGGTGCAGCACGGTGGATCCGATCGACTCGAGGATGCCTCTCACCGCGAGGACGTCCTCCTCAGTGCCTCCGACCATGATCGACAGGGTCGCCGCTCGAGCTCCTGCGACGCCTCCCGAAACGGGCGCGTCGACGACAGTGATCCCATCAGGTGCGAGATCTGCGGCGAGGCCTCGCACCGCTTCGGGGCCGGTGGTCGAGAGCACGACCAGACGGGCCCCGGCGTTCGACCACGCCCGCCGCACCTCTGCGGAGAGGAGGGTCTGCAGCTGGTGGACGTCCGGGAGGACGGAGAGGATCGCGGGCGCCGCTGCCTCGGACAGCGTCCGTGCTCGCAGCGCACCGGCGGCGACGAGATCATCGGCTCGGCTCGGCGTCCGGTTCCACACCGCCACTGTCCGACCCGCGGCGAGCAGATTCGCCGCGATCGGGTGCCCCATGGGGCCCAGACCGATCACTGTGACAGCTGGTTTCTGCATGGTTCTCCTTCATGGGGCGGGGGTCTGCAGATGCGCGCGGAATGCACATCGCGCGATGAGGTGGGGCGAGCGAGCATCGATCCTCGCTCAGCCCCACCCGGTGGTGACTCAGACGGTGATCGGCTGATCGGCCTTCGCCATCAGGGCGACGGTGGCGCGGCGCATCTCCAGCACGGTCTCCATGCCGTCGACCATCTCGACGTCGTCCCAGGTGACGACCTCGCCCTCGGGGACGTCCCGGACCAGAGGGACGGAGTGCGCGAGGGCCACCGGAAGCGCGCCACGGGCCACCGACGTCTCGGCCGAGATCAGTTTGCCGTATACGCAGAAGCCACCCTCGCCGTCGAGCACCTCGCCGGCTGAGAGGTCCTTCTTGGCGGTCGCAACCACGTCGGCGTAGAAGCCGACAGGGCTGCCCGTCGCCACGCCGCGGAGCACGGCGTTGGCGATCGAGATGCCGAGCTCGAGGCCGACGTAGTGGTACGGGCGGTACAGCGCTGCGAATCGGCCGGAGGGGTCCGGGTGCCACGGGTACTCCGTGAAGCAGCCCGAGACGTAGTCGTTGGTCGCCTCGACCACGACGAATACGCCTTCCTGCGTGTTGTGCTCGATCCACTCCCCGTCCCGGGTCACCGAGCTCATCACGTCCACCGAGCCGTTGTGGGCGAGCACGCCGCCGTCCTCGGCAGGGCGGCAGATCGAGGCGATCTGCTCCACGTCCCCGGGAGTGAAGGTCAGGCCCTCGTCGGACGGGAACAGCGAGGCGGCGTTCGCGACGGCCGCCATCTCGATCGCAGCCTTCGTACCGTCGCGGAACGAGGTGTGCATGTAGGGGTTCAGCTGGCCGGAGTCGGTGAGCTCCTTGGAGAACTCCCAGTTCTCCCACACGTTGTCCGGGTTCATCTGGTGGTAGTGGGGGAGGTACTTCGCGCCCTTGCCAGCGGCGGTGACCTTGAACCCCGAGGTGCGGGCCCAGTCCACGAGCTCCCAGATCAGCGCGGGCTGATCCCCGTAGGCGAGGGAGTAGACCAGCCCGGCCTTCTTGGCCTCGGCCGCGAGGGCGGGGCCGCACAGGGCGTCGGCCTCGACCGTCACCATGATGATGTGCTTTCCGCCGCGGATGGCACGCAGCGCATGGTCGGTGCCGACGATCGGATTGCCCGTCGCCTCGACGATGATGTCGATATCGGCCTCCAGGAGCGTGCTCGCATCAGGGACCACGACCGTCGTGCCGTGAGCGAGCGCGTCCTCCACGCTCGAGGCGACGGCTTCCTCCGGCCAGCCCACGAGCTGCAGGGCTCCCTGGGCGCGCTCGGTGTTGATGTCGGCGATGCCGACGACATGCATGCCCGGGGTGTTCCGCACCTGGGAGAGGAACATGGTGCCGAATCGGCCCGCCCCGATGAGCCCGATCTTGATCGGGTCCCCGGCGGTCTCGCGTCCCTGGAGGAGTTCGTGCAGGTTCATCAGGTGTCCTTTCAGACGTGGAGAGGAGAGGGTCGGTCTAGGAGGTGCTCGTTCGCGACGAGCGGGTCAGGGTCGCGACGAGGGGTCGAGGGCCGCGATGCTCGGGTGGTCGCCGGCGGATCTGGCCCCGCATCAGTGGGCGAGGTGTCGACGCCGACGACTCTGAGGTGGACGGACGCCCGGCTCCGCCCCATGGGAAGCCCCATCACGCCGAGCCCGACGCCCGCCGCATCTGGGGAATCGTTCACGCTTGGGCCCGGATCTGCTCGACCCAGGTAGTCACCTGATCCGGCAGCTCCTCGAAGATCGGGGAGACCTTCTCGACCCACTGCTCACGGTCCTCGAGCTCGACGAAGACCATCCCCTCGCCCTCGAGCGTGGTGCGGTACTCCTCGAGGCTGGCGACGGTGCGCTCGGTGTAGGTGCGACCCACTTCGTCGGCCGCCTCACGGATGATCTGCTGGTCCTCCTCCGAGAACCCCGCGAGCGTGTCGCCCCACATGAGGAAGTGGTAGTTCGCGTACATGTGCTGGGTGAGGGTGCAGTGCGTCTGCACCTCGTACAGCGCGTTGAACGCCGCGGTGTCCAACGGATTCTCCTGCCCGTCGATGACGCCCTGCTCGAGTGCGGAGTACACCTCATCCCAGGGCATCGCCTCGGCTCGGGCGCCGAGCATCTGCCAGGTGTCGACCATGGTCTGCGTGGACGGAGTGCGGATGGTCAGGCCCTGGAGCGCGTCGAGGGTCGCGACCTCGGAGTTCACGGTCAGGTTCCGGGCACCGCGGAACATGTTGCCGAGCAGCTCGAAGCCGGTCTCCTCAGTGAGGGAAGCCTTGATCTCGGCACCGAGCTCGCCGTCCCAGACCCCGAAGAACTGCTCATCGGACTCGTAGAGGAAGGGGGCGGTCTCCACCCCGGCGAGATCCGTGTACGCCTCGAGTGCGAGGATCGACTCGATGACGATGTGGGTGGTTCCGAGCTGGAGGCCCTCGATCATCTGCTCCCAGGAGCCGAGAGTCGAATTGGCGTGGATCTCGACCGTGATCCGGCCGTCGGAGCGCTCCTCGATGAGCTCCTTGATCTGCTCGGACCCCTTCTGACGAGGATCGGTCTCGGAGCCGGCGTGGCCGAGCACGAGGGTGTTCGAGCGTCCGCCGCCACCTCCGTCGCTGCCGCTTCCGCCGCCCGCCCCGCCTCCGGGACGGAGGCTCGAGCAGCCTGCGAGGCCGAGGGTCGCCGCGCCGAGGGTGGCCATGCCGGTGAGGGACTGCCTGCGTGTGATCATCGTTGAACACTCCTTGGGTGATTGATGGTGCGGTGGGGTGCACCGGGCGGTCGCCCGATGCGGGGGTCAGAAGGCGATGCCTGGCAACCAGGTGCTCAGCGCCGGGATGAAGGTGAGCAGCATGAGCACGAAGAGTCCGGCGAGGAGGAAGGGCCAGATGCCCTTGACCCCTTCGAACATGTCGATCTCAGCGATCTCCGAGGCGAGCATGAGGTTCAGGCCGACGGGCGGCGTGACGAGGCCCAGGCCCATGTTCACGACGATCACCACACCCAGGTGCAGCGGATCGATGCCGAGCTCCATCGCGACCGGGAAGAGGATCGGGATGAGGATGATGATCGCGGCATTGGCCTCGATGAACATGCCGACGAACAGCAGGAGCAGGTTGATCAGCAGGAGGATCACGATCGGGCTCTGGGAGACCTCGATGAGGGCCCCTGCGATCGCCTGCGGGACGCCGCCTGAGGTGAGCGCCCATGAGTACAGCTGCGCGGACGCCATGACGAGCAGGATCAGACCGATCAGGACGATCGAGTCCTTCATGGCGTCAAGGATCTTGCGCGGGGTGAGCTCGCGGTAGAGGAAGATGCCGACGAGCACGGAGTAGGCGACCGCCATCGCCGCGGCTTCGGTGGGGGTGAAGATCCCGCCGCGGATCCCGACCAGGATCAGCACCGGCAGCATGAGCGCGGGGATCGCCGAGAGGAAGGCCGGCCCCAAGGCGGGGATGTCCGCCTTCGGCGTGCGGCCGATCTCCTTCGGGTCCACGGTCGCGACGGACTCCGCGTCGAACCCTCGGCGCTTGACCGTGAGCAGCACGGTGAGCATCAGCGCGGCCATGTAGATGATCGCGGGAATGATGCCGGCGAAGAACAGCTGCCCGATCGAGGTCCCGGTGACCACGCCGTACAGGATCAGGGTGATCGACGGAGGCAGGATCGGCGCGATGATCGCGGAAGCTGCGGTCACTCCGGCCGCATAGGCGGCGGTGTAGTTCCTCTCCTTCATGGCGGGGATGAGGATCCGGCCCAGCGAGGAGACATCGGCGACGGACGACCCGGACAGCCCGCCGAAGAACACCGAGGAGAGGATGTTCGTATGGGCGAGCCCGCCCGAGAGCCGACCGACGAGCGCATCTGCGAGGCCGAGGAGCCGCTTGGATATGCCGCCGACGTTCATCAGCCCGCCGGCCAGGATGAACAGCGGCACTGCCAGCAGCGGATACGGCGTGACCCCGGCGACGATGCGCTGTGCGCCGATCGCCAGGTTGTTGTTGGTCATCAGGTACAGCGTGATCAGCGAGGCGCCCGCGAGCGCATAGCCGATGGGGATCCTGGCGAGTATTCCGCCGCCGAACGATCCCAGGAGCATTCCACCCATGTCAGCAGTTCCTTTCGCGGCTCAGAGCGTCTGCTCGGCGGAGTCGACGTCGACGGAGGCTGGGGCGATGAAACGTCGCACCAGCACCTCGAGCTGGAAGATGAAGCTGAGCCCGAATCCGATCGGGACGGCGGCCATCTGCCATCCCGAGGAGATCCCGAGGCTCGGGAGCTTGCGCTGGGACGAGGTGTGGAGCATCTCGATCCCGTAGACCACGAGCATCAGGCAGATGAGCATCACGGCGACGGACGCGAGCGTGAACATCACCTTCTGCACCGTCTCCGATCGACCTCTCCAGACGTCCACGAGCATGTGGCGACCGCTGCGGGTGCCCAGCGGTATCGCGAGCAACGCGGCCCATACGAAGGCGGTCTGCGCGAGCTCGGGTGCCCAGGCAGTCGACTGGTTGGTCACGTAGCGGGACAGAACCTGCCACACGACGGTGAGCACGATGACGCCGAGTGCGAGCACCGCGGCCGCCATCACCACGTTCTCGAGTGCATCGAGGACCTTCTTCACCACTTTCGTCGCTGAAGCCATGGTGAGACCTCCTTTTCCGGGTCGTCAGGCGATGTAGGAGCCGCCGTTGATGTTCTGTGTGGTGCCGGTGATGTACGCGGCGTCCTCGCTGGAGAGGAAGACGAACAGTGCGGCGATGTCCTCCGGGGTCGCCTGTCGGCCGAGCGGGATCGACGCGGACAGCGCAGCCTCGCGCTCGGCATCGGTGGCCCCAGCACGGATATCCGTGTCCGCGGCGCCAGGGGAGACGGCGTTGCAGGTGATGCCGTGGGGCGCGAGTTCCCGGGCGATCGACCGGGTGAAGCCGAGGACGGCCGCCTTCGCGGCGGAGTACGGGGTCTTCGAGAACACGCCGCCGCCCTGCTGCGCGGAGACCGAGGACATCGTCACCACGCGCCCGTATCCGTGCTCGATCATGTCCGGCACGAAGGCGCGCACAGTGAGGAAGGTGCCGGTCGAGTTGACCGCGAACACCCGCTCCCACAGCTCCGGAGTGACCTCGAGGAAGGGCGTCGGATCCGCGATCCCCGCCACGGTGGCCACCGCGCCCACGGGCGGCAGCTCGGAGGCGACCACTGCGGTACGCAGCGCTTCGACGGAGTCGACAGAGGTGACGTCGACCTGGTGGGCGAGGACGAGGGCTTCCGACTCCTCGGCGATCAGCGCCGCGGTGGAGTCAGCGGCGGAGGTGTCGAGGTCAGCGACGACCACGGCCCATCCTTCGCGCGCGTAACGCCGGGCGATGGCGCGGCCGAGGCCGCGCGGAGAACCTGCACCGGTCACGACGGCGGTGCGGTGAGTGGGGAGGGAGAGATCCATAGGGGCGTCCGATCGTGGAGAGGTCAGAGGAGCGAGGAGATGAACTCGCCGGCACGGGCCGCGGCGGCGGGCCGCTCTGCATCGGTGACATCGGCGGTCTCGAGCTCGAGGGAGTAGTCGCCCGTATAGCCGCCTGCAGTGAGCGCGGCGATCGCGGCGGCGAAGTCGACCTCCCCGTTCCCCGGGGAGAGGTGGATGTCGCCGCGGCGGGCATCCCGGATGTGGACGTGTGCCACCTCGGAGGCGTAGCTCCCGATCCAGGTGAGCGGATCATCGCCGGAGGCCACGACGTGGCTGAAGTCCAGGACGGAGCGCACGCCGCTGCCCAGTAGGGCATCCATGAGCTGCCCGGCACGGTCGAGGCTGTGGCAGAGCCGACCGGAGTGCTGCGACTCCACCCAGATCTCCACGCCTTGGTCGGCAGCGAGCAGCGATGCCTTGCGGAGCTCCTCGGCGACGTTGCGGATGTCGAGGTCGAGATTACGGAGCGGGTCGTGTCCCTGGGATCCGCACGGCAGCACGATCGCCGGAGCCTGGATTTGCACGGCCAGCTCCACGAGTCGTCGGAAGTGCTGCTCGCGAGCCGACTGCCCGTCGCTGTCGAGCGGTCGGTTGAGGTCGCCGATATCAGCGTTGATCGACCGGACGGCGAGGCCGGACTCGTGGATCTCCGACGCCACTTCGGCGACGGCGTTCGCCGTCAGCTCGTAAGGGACGTGGTCGCAGACGCCGGGCAGCGCGCCGAGGTCGATCCGGGCGAAGCCGAGGTCGGTGATCTGGCGCAGAGCGGCCGCGAGTGGAAGGCGGCGGAAGCTGATGGTCGAGCAGATGACCCGCTGGTGAAGAGGCAACTCTGTCTCCTTCTGGACGGCGGCGTCCGGGCACTGAAGGGCGATGCGGAGGACAGTACGCGTCGAACTGTTCGACTGTCAACAGTTGCCAGAAGGGCGGTCGGGCGGTTGAATGAGCAGATGACGTCCACGGCATCTCCGCTTCCCTCGCTCCAAACCCAGAATCTTCGTGAACAGGCGCTCGTGGCGCTGCGGGAGGCGATCGTGATGGGGGCGCTCAGCCCCGGTGCTCACCTGGGGGAGGTGCGACTGGCGAGTGATCTCGGCATCAGCCGTGGCACTCTCCGGGAGGCGCTACGTCAGCTGCAGCAGGAGGGGCTCGCGGTGACGGACGGGCGAGGGAGGCTCCATGTGCGCTCTCTCGACGCGCGGACGATCCGCGATACCTTCCGGGTCCGTGCGGCGCTCGAGTCCCTCGCCGCGCGCACTATCGCTGACCTTCCGGGGCCGGCGAAGGAGCGCACCCTCGCTGCGCTCGATCGGGCGCTGGAAGTGATGGCCGAGATCGAGGGCGGGTCGCTTCACGAACGGTTGGAGGCTGACGTCGAGTTCCACCGCACCCTGTGTCGGGTCTCCGGCAACGAGCCGCTGCTGAAGACCTGGGAGCAGGTGTCCGGGGTGGTGCGGATGTCGATCATGTACGCGGGCGTCGACAAGGCACGGCAGAACGTCGCCGTTGCCCGGCACCGAGAGGTCACGGAGATTCTGAGAGAGGTCCCTTCTGACCTGGAGGCCCGCATGACCACGCACATCCTCGATGTGCTGGATGACTTCGAGCTGGATCTCGACGAGTGAATGGAGAGCGGTACCGTGCCGAGCGCTGGGTGCCGGTGAGGCAAGTGTCCTCGAACTGCGGCACCGTACGGCGGATAGTGTCCGCGATAACTTCGCGTGGCTGATCCCGCGCAGCCCCATGGAACTCACGAGCAGTGAGCCCCATGGAACTCACGAGCAGTTGGACCGTGCTGCCCGCCATCTATCCCTTCCAGGCGTAACCGGGCGTGGGGCATACGTAACAGATGGCGGGCCGAGGTGCACACCCCGGCCCGCCCTGTCGTGCAAACGCGTTGCGTCCGCATCACAGTTTCTGCAGCTGCTCCAGCACCTCACGCGCGCGCTCTGCGCTGCGCCCGTCCTCATCGTTAGTCACCTCGATGATCGGCACGCCGCGCCAGTGAGGGCGTGCGTCTCCGATGGAAGACCAGAACTCGTCCCAGTGCTCGAGCTTCCACCTGTCGCGATCCAGCCCGCGCTCGATGAGCCTCCGACGGGTGGTCTCCCCCGAAGCGGAGACCCGCACGACGATGGGCCTGGTCTCCTCCGGCCAGCCGCCATCCGCACGCGCTCGCATGATGTACCCCGGGTCCGCGAAGTAGGCACCGAAGGGCGCATCCAGTACCACCGGCAGGCCGTTGCGCAGGTTCGCACTCGTGAGGGCGAGCAGCGTCGAGTACTCGAGGGGACGAACTGTCTCGACGTAGAACGCGCTGCCGTCCCGCGCACCCGCATCTTCCCCATTCGCAGTGAGGAGGGCGCCGGTGAACCGATCCGCGATGTCGTCCTTGTCGAGGAGGGCGGCGTGCAGGGCGCGGGCGATCGCTGCAGCGACCGTGCTCTTGCCCGATCCGGCGGAGCCGATCACGAGCACGGCGGGGATCGGGATCATCGGGTCACCTCGACTTCAGCCTGCGGACGCTGCTCTCGCACCAGGACGCCGTAGGTGAAGGCGCCCAGCAGGAGGAAGAGCCCACCCACCACGAACACGAGGTCGAAGGTGCCGGTACGGTCCAGCACCACCCCGGTGATGATCGGTGCCATAGCAGCGCCGAGGAACCCGCCGAAGTTCTGGATCGAGCCGAGAGAGGCCACCTGGTGGCTCTCCGCGACGTCCGAGGCGAGGGTCCAGATGCAGCCGATCGGGATCTGCGCTGCGAAGTAGCCGATGCACAGCAAGATGATACTGAGGGTGGTGGACTCGACGTACGCCGCCGGGGTGACGGCCACTGCCGCCAGGACGGCACCGCCCACGATGGGGATCTTGCGCGCCGTGACGGTGTGGACGCCACGAGTGATCAGCGAGGTGGACAACGCGCCGCCGGCGAGCACCCCCGCGATGCCGCACAGGTAGGGCAGGGCGGCGATCCAGCCTGTCTCTTCGAGGGAGAACCCGCGGCTGGTCTCGAGGTAGCCGGGGAGCCAGGTGAGGAAGACCCAGACGGTGTAGAAGATCGAGAACGCGCCGAGAATCATGAACCAGGTGTTGCGGGTGGCGAGCAGGGAGAACCAGGAGGCCTCCTTGGCAGCAGCCTCCTCCACCGAGGCGTCGCGAGGAGCATCGAGAGAGGGGCCCTTGATGTCGGCTTCCTCCTCCGGCCGCGGGTCGCGGTAGGAGAACCACCAGATCGCGGCGACCACCAGGCCGGCCATGCCGACGATGATGAACATCGAGCGCCATCCGCTGGTGAGCAGCAGGAAGGTTAGCAGCGGCGGAGCGAGGGCGTTGCCGAGCTGTGAACCGGTATTGATGATCGACACCGGCAGTGAGCGCTCGTGCTGGGCGAACCACCTCTGCGAGGCCTTCAGGCCTGCGGCGAAGAAGGGGGACTCGGCAACGCCGAGCAGCACACGGCACAGGTAGAGCGTCGCGAAGGAGTCCGCGAAGGCGGTGAGCACGGTGATCACGGACCAGGAGACCGCCGCTGCCATGAACATTTTCTTGGGCCCGAAACGGTCGATCAGGTACCCGGCCGGGAGGTTCGCGAGCGCGTACGGCCAGGCGAACGCGGAGAGCAGCAGGCCCATCTGGACCGTCGTGAGCTCGAGATCGGCGGCGATTGTGGTGTTCCCGATGGAGAGGGTGGAGCGGTCGAGGTAGTTGACCACTCCAGCCACCAGGATCAACGCGATGAAGTACCAGCGCAGCGGGAAGGTGCGGGAGCGCTGGCGCGGCAGCACGGTGGTGGGAGCGTCTTTGCCCATGGAGATCACGTCCAAGGTGTTGGTGGGCCCCTCGGGCCCAGGATGTGGAGAGGGAAGGTGGCGCGGTCGCGCCGTGTGGAGCCGGTGTTGGCCCGGGGTCAGCCGCGCGCTTGTTCGATAGCGGCAAGAAGCGTGCGTGAGCTCGCCGTGATTGCCGCAGCGTCCCCGGCCTTGCAGATGTAGCTCGCAACGCCAACGCAGCACGCCCCGGCCGAGATCCACTCACCGACGGTGTTCGCGTCGACTCCACCAGTCGGGGAGATCGGGATCTGGGACAGCGGGGCACGCACGGACTTGAGGTAGGCCGGACCCAGGAACTCGGCCGGGAAGAGCTTGACGATGTCCGCTCCAGCCTCCGCCGTACGGAGGATCTCAGCGGGGGTCATCGCACCGCTGATCGAGGTGACCTGGTAGCGATTCGCCACATCGAGCATCCCCTGGTTGAACCCGGGGCTGACCAGGATGTCCGCCCCAGACTCGACCGCGCGGTACGCAGAGACCTCATCGATCACGGTGCCGACGCCGACAGACACGCCATCGGCTCCGAAATCTGTCACGAGGCGCTCGACCAGGCGGAGCGTGTCCGGAACTGCGTAGGGGATCTCAAGCGCACGGATCCCCCCGGCGACAGCCGCCTTGGCGATGTCGTACGCGCTGTCCGCATCCGAGGTGCGGATGATCAGCAGTGCGCCGGTGGAGAGAATGGGCTCGAGAGCAGACTTCGTCGGATGCATGCCGGCAACCTAGCACAACAAGTAACATCCACAACCAAGCGTTCACAACACATCACAGATCGGAGCGCGATGAACGAGCTCAGCCTGATCCCGGCGCAGCGGCACATCCTCCTGCTCAGCGCCTTGCGCACTGAAGGGCCGCTGAGCATCCGGGTCCTCGCCGAACGTCTCGGGGTCTCCCACATGACAGTGCGCCGCGATGTCGCGGAGCTGGCGGAGGCCGGCGAGGTCACGCAGATCCGCGGCGGGGTGAGGCTTACGGAGGATCCGGGATCCGCAGTCCCGCTGGACCTCACTGGGCGGCTGGATCTGGAGCGCCCCAGAAAGGAGGGGATCGCTGAGGTCGCTGCGGAGCGAGTGGAGGACGGAATGTGCGTGTTCCTCGATGCGGGCACGACGATGCAGACGCTTGCGCCGCTGCTGGCCGGTCGGCGAGATCTCACAGTGGTCACGACGGATCTGGCCGTTGCCTCCGCTCTGCTCAGTGCCGACGGCATCACCTCAGTGCTCGCCGGCGGCACGATCGATCCGACGGTGCGCGCCACGGAGGGGCACATCGCCGCGATCGTCGCCGGCATGCACAACTACGACTGCGCCTTCCTCTCCTCCCCGGGGTGGTCGCTGTCTCGAGGGCTGACCAGCCCCACAGAGGGCAAGCGCGAGCTCAAGCGGGCCGTGATGCAGGTCGCGACCCGTTCGGTCCTGCTCTCGGACTCTTCGAAGTACGGAAACCTCTCCGCTCTGACCGTGTGTCCGCTCGAAGAGCTCGACGAGATCATCTGCGACGACGGACTGCGTACCGAGGTCCGCGAGCGCATCCGGGAGACCGCTGTGGAACTGGTGGTGACGTCGACCAAGGCGTGAACTCCAACAGTCGGCTCTCGACAAACCGGCCCGGTACCCGTGATCGGCACTGGGGTCGTGTTCGCGGGGCTCGTCGTTATTGTTGTCGTGCTGGGCCGACGCCACGTGCACGAGGGGGCAACGGGCGACACGGTGGCGCCCGACGGTGCGGGCGGTGGCGAGGTGACGGCGCGCCGTCCGGCCCGCTTCTGGCTCGCTCTCCTCGGCGCGCTCCTGGTGTCCCTGGTCATGGAGGCGTCACCGTCCACCTGGATCGGCCTCGCCGTGGTAGTCGCCGCAGTGGCCGCCCTCGGTCATGCGCTGCTGCGCGCCTCGCAACGACCCGGCTGGACGGTGCGCCACGTCGCTGCGGCCGGCCTCGGCCTGCTGCCCGGCCGCGGGCTGCTGGCCTTCACGACCACCCTGCTGGCCGACGAGGTCGACCAGGCAGAGAAGCTGTGCCACAACGTGGTGATGCTAGGGGTCGTGCTGCTGGTCGGAGCTGTTGCCCTGAGGAAGCGGACGGCGGCGTAGAACTGAGCAGGGGGCACTGAAGTCTTCGATGTGGCGGAGCACCACCTCACTGCACGGCTGGCTCATTCCTTTGAAGTAGTACCGCATCGAGAAGGTCGTCCGAGTGGAACTTGGCGAAGTTCGACGGGCCCCGGCGCATCAGGCCGAGCGCCATCGAGCGAGCGGCGGCGAGGACCGTCGGCCTCTCGTACAGCTCAGCCATCGCCCCTAGCGGCACATAAAGGGTTTCTGCATCCGGATATGAGCGGTAGGACGTCTTGGTGATGTAGCGCTCCCGGCGGTCTGCCCTCGAGAGCTTCTTCCGGTCGACGTTCAGAATTGACTCCGTGGTGCCGTCATCGCTGAAGTGGAGCATGAAGAGCAGCTCCACATTGTGCGCATTGACAGTGAAGTAGCGGCGCTGGAGCTTCGTCCGCGCGGTGCCGGGCATGGCGGAGACGCCCCAGTACAGGCCGCTGGTCGTTGATGGCCAGGGGATGACGGAGTGGACGTACGTGGGGAGGTCGGCGAGCACCTCGGGATAGTGGTCGAGCGCGGCGAGCTGCTCGAACTTCGGCCGCCGCGCTGCCGACGTTCTGCCGCGAGCGTCCGCTCGTCCAGCGGGTAGGCGGGCCGGACGCCGGAGAGCCATTCGGCCTGCTCTTGGACGTCGACCACGAGATCCAGGGCCGCGTCGCCGCCAGGCATGTTGGTGAACGCCCGGTTCCGCACCACGAAGGACTTCTCAGCGTCGGTGATCATCGTGCGCTCAAGAGCGTTCAGCTCCTCCGGACCGCACTCGACGAAAGAGACCGCGACGATGTCTTCCCATCGACGGCGGTGGGCGGCGAGTCGACTCGACAGGTCTACGGTCTGACCGACATAGCGCTGGCCATCGTCGAACTCGAGGGTGTAGATCCCGCAGAGCTTACGGTCCAGGCCGAAATAGACGCTCGGCGCGACCGAGTTATCGACCTCCCAGCGGCGCTGGAGGGACTGCCGCACGGATAGGTGACAGTTCGGGTCTCAGGCCGCGAGGGCGACCGGGTTCATGATGGTCTCGTACTCGATGGGGGTCAATCGGCCCAGGCGGGCCTGCCGGCGACGGCGATGGTAGGTCCGCTCGATCCAGGTGATGATCGCGATGCGGAGCTCTTCTCTGGTCCGCCACCGCTTGCGATCCAGGACGTTCTTCTGCAGCAGCGCGAAGAACGATTCCATCGCGGCGTTGTCCCCAGCGGCACCGACTTTGCCCATCGATCCGATGAGGTGGTGACGGTTCAGGGCGTGCACGAACTTCCGTGACCTGAACTGGGATCCGCGGTCCGAGTGCACGATGCATCCGGCAGCGTCGCGGCGCCGGGATGCCGCATTGTCCAGGGCGTTCACTGCGAGGCGGGCCTTCATCCGGTCGCTGATCGAGTAGCCGACGATCCGGCCGGAGAACATGTCCTTGATCGCGCAGAGGTAGAGCTTGCCCTCGTCGGTCCAATGCTCCGTGATGTCGGTCAGCCACAGCTCGTTGACGTCATCGGCGGAGAAATCGCGCTTGACGAGGTCATCGTGCACGGGCGGTCCCGGACTCTTGCCATTCTTGCCGCGCTTCTTCCCGAACACGACCACCACTGGTTGTCGCGACAGATCTTCCATGCCGTCCGCTCGCACATCTCCTCGCCGGCATCGGCGGCCTCGCCGACCAGGAAGCGATACCCGTACTCGGGATCATCGCGGTGGGCGTCCAGCAAAGCGTTGGCGCGATAGGCCTCGACCAGCTCAGCTCCGGTGACCTGCCGTTTCCGCCAGCGGTAGTAGGGCTGGCGGGAGAGCTTCAGGACCCGCAGGGACACCGCGACGGGGATCCCGTCCGCGGCGAGCTCGCTCACGAGCGGGTAGAACCTTTTCCCGGCAGGTTCGCCTGGGACAGATACGCCGCAGCACGGCGGAGGACCTCGTTCTCCTGCTCCAGCAGTCGGATCTTCTTCCGAGCATCACGCAGCTCGGTCGACTCCTCCCGGGTCGTGCCGGGCCGGTTGCCGTCATCGATATCGGCTTGGCGGATCCACTTATGGAGCGTCATCTCGTGGACACCGAAGTCCTTCGCGATCTGCGCGAGAGTGACCCCGTCCTCACGGGACCGGGCCACACGCACGACGTCCTCGCGGAACTCTCGGGGATAGGGAGCGGGCATGATGCACATCCTTCCAGGCCGCCCATCGGGCAAGCCAGATCAGATGTCACCTATCCGTGCGGCAGTCCCACTTGACAGGAAGACCTACATACCAGCCGAGGCTGTCTCGACATGACAAGCATCGCCGTCAAGTCAGACAATTCGGGTGTGTCCCCTAGCGTGGTGGCAATCC
>NZ_KV788885.1:0-4885 GCF_001807385.1 Brachybacterium sp. HMSC06H03
CCTGCCCCCGCAGCGTCGGTACGACCCGCCGCGCCGGCTCACGCCCTCCCGCGAGCGCGACCGCCCCTGGCGGCGGGGCGTCGTCCTCGCCGGCGGCGCCGTGATGCTGGTGGTGATCCTGTTCCTGGCCGCCTCGACGGCCTTCACCTGGTGGAACGGCCGCGCCTACCAGGACGTCCCCGCGACCGCGGGTCTCGGGACCCCCTCCTCGCTGCAGCTGACCAGCACCCTCGGCGATGTGCGGGTGCTGCCCTCCGAGGAGGTCGACGAGGTGACGGTCTCGCTCGTCACACCGGGCACCACGGTCCCGTCGCCGGCCGGGGAGCAGGTCCGCGCCCGTCTCGAGCGCGGCGGCACGGGCTCCGCCGCGGCCATCGCCGTGAGCCAGCCCGAGAGCTACTCCACCTGGCCCGGCCTCGACGACACGCGCGACGTGCTCGTGCTCGTCCCGGTCGGGCACGAGCTGGACCTCGACCTCCGCACCGATGTGGGGGACGTGGTCGCCGAGGGCGACTTCGGCTCCCTCGCGGTGCGCTCCGACGTGGGCGACGTGCACCTGGGCACCACGAGCATCGCGGAGGACGTCACCGTCTCGACCGAGGTCGGGGGGATCGAGGCCGATCTCGCCGCCCCCGGCCCCTCGGCCGTGGACCTCTCCTCGACCCTCGGGGACATCTCCTTGCAGCTCCCCGCGGAGGCGAGCGGTGCGGTCGGGGCGGTGACCGAGCTCGGCGACGTGCGGATCGCGGTCGGGGGCACCTCGACGTGGCAGGTCGAGACGCGCAGCTCGCTGGGCGAGGTCACCGTGGACCCCGCGCTCCGCGGCTCCGAGTCGGAGTCCGCGGGCACGCTGACCGCCGTCACCGAGACCGGGGACGTCACGCTCACGCGCTGAACGTCCCCGGGCCCGGCGTCCCTCAGGGCTTCCCGGGCATCCCCTGCTGGATCAGGTCCATCACGGAGGCGTCGGCGAGGGTCTGGGTGTCCCCCACCTGGCGGTTCTCGGCGACGTCGCGCAGCAGGCGGCGCATGATCTTGCCCGAGCGGGTCTTGGGCAGCTCGGTGACCACCAGCACCCGCTTCGGCTTCGCGATCGGGCCGATCTCCTTGCCCACATGGGCCCGCAGCAGCTCGGGGACCTTCTCCTCGCCGCCGGCGGCCGCGATCTCCTCCGCGCTGCCGCCGCGCAGGATCACGAAGGCGACGGGCGCCTGCCCCGTGGTCTCGTCGTTCGCGCCGACGACCGCGGCCTCGGCGACCCAGTCGTGGCCGACCAGCGCGGACTCGATCTCCATGGTCGAGAGGCGGTGGCCGGAGACGTTCATGACGTCGTCCACACGGCCCAGCAGCCAGATGTCGCCGTCCTCGTCGCGCTTGGCGCCGTCGCCGGCGAAGTAGAGGCCCTCGAAGCGGGACCAGTAGGTCTCCTTGAAGCGCTCCGGGTCGCCCCAGATGCCGCGGAGCATGCCGGGCCAGGGCTTGTCGAGCACGAGATAGCCGCCCTCGCCGTTCGCGACCGACGTCCCGCTCTCGTCCACGACGTCCGCGCCGATCCCGGGCAGCGGCACCTGCGCGGAGCCGGGTTTGGTGGCGGTGATGCCGGGCAGCGGCGAGATCATGATGCCGCCGGTCTCGGTCTGCCACCAGGTGTCCACGATCGGGCAGCGGTCCCCGCCGATCACACGGCGGTACCACATCCATGCCTCCGGGTTGATCGCCTCGCCGACGCTGCCGAGCAGGCGCAGGGAGGAGAGGTCGTGCTTCGCGGGGATGTCCTCCCCCCACTTCATGGCGGTGCGGATCGCGGTGGGCGAGGAGTAGAACAGGGTGACCCCGTGCTTCTCGATGATCTCCCACCAGCGGCCCTGGTGCGGGGTGTCCGGGGTGCCCTCGTAGATCACCTGCGTGGCGCGGTTGGCCATCGGGCCGTAGACGACGTAGGTGTGCCCGGTGATCCAGCCGACGTCGGCGGTGCACCAGTACACGTCGGACCTCGGCTTGAGGTCGAAGACGTTGCGGTGGGTGTACGCGGCCTGGGTGAGATATCCGCCGGTGGTGTGGACGATGCCCTTGGGCTTCCCGGTGGTGCCGGAGGTGTAGAGGATGAACAGCGGGTGCTCGGCCTCCACCGGCACCGGCGCGTGCTCGGTCGAGGCGGTCTCCCTCGCCTCGTGCCACCACACATCACGGCCCTCGGTCCACTCCACGTCCCCGCCGGTGCGGCGCACCACGAGGACCTTCTCCACGGAGTCCGCGCCGCCGGCGAGCGCCTCGTCGACGGCGGGCTTGAGCGGGAGCTGCTTGCCGCGGCGGTTCTGCCCGTCGGCGGTGATCACCACGCGCGCCTCGGCGTCCTCGATCCGAGAGCGCAGGGCGTCGGCGCTGAAGCCGCCGAAGACGACCGAGTGGGGCGCGCCGAGGCGGGCGCAGGCGAGCATCGCGAAGACGGCCTCGGGGATCATCGGCAGGTAGATCGCGACGCGGTCGCCGGTCCTCACGCCGAGGTCCACGAGCACGTTCGCCATGCGGGAGATCTCGTCCTTGACGTCCGCATAGGTGAACGCGGCGTCGGAGCCGTCCTCGTACTCGGCCAGCAGCGCGACCTGGGCGCCGTGGCCGGACTCGACGTGGCGGTCCACGCAGTTGTAGGCGACGTTGAGGGTGCCGTCGGCGAACCAACGCGCGAAGGGCGGGTTCGACCAGTCCAGCGTCTCGGTGAAGGGCGTCTCCCAGCTCAGCAGGCTCGCGCGCGAGCGCCAGAACGCGAGGCGGTCCCGTTCGGCCTCCGCGTAGAGCGAGGGGCGGGCGACCGCGTCCTGCACGAACTCGGTGGGCGGGGAGAAGGTGCGGGTCTCCTGGGAGAGGTTCTCGATCCCGGTGACGGCCTCGTCAGTCATTAACACTCCTGCTTCACGGGCCCCGGGAGGACCGGGGCGGATGGACGCGAACACCGTATCGCAGGAGATGCACGTCACGCTCACGACGATCATGGCGGCCCGACGTCCTCCCGGCCGTGCCCACTACCGTGGGGGACCATGGCCCCTGACCCCGCCGTCGCCCCCGCCCTGCTCGCCCCGGCGCAGCTGCGCCGTCTCGAGATGCGCAACCGCATCTGGCTCGCCCCGATGTGTCAGTACATGGTCGAGGAGCGGGACGGGGTGCCCACCGACTGGCACCTGGTGCACCTCGGCGCGCGGGCCGCGGGCGGCTTCGGGATGATCGTCACGGAGGCGACGGCGGTCTCCCCCGAGGGACGCATCAGCCCCCAGGACACCGGGCTGTGGAACCGCGAGCAGAGCGACGCGTGGCGGCGGATCACCTCCTTCTGCCAGGGCCAGGGCGCTCGCATCGCCGTGCAGCTCGCCCATGCCGGCCGCAAGGCCTCCACCTGGCCGGCCCTGCCCCGCTACCGCGCGCGGCGCGGCACGGTGCCGGAGTTCGCCGCGGGCTGGCGCACCGTCGGCCCCACCCCGGAGCCCTTCCCGGGGCTGGATGCGCCAGATGCGCTGGGGAAGGAGGAGATCGCCGGGGTGGTCGCCGACTTCGTCGCCGCGACCGGCCGGGCCGAGGAGGCGGGGTTCGACGCGGTCGAGCTGCACTTCGCCCACGGCTATCTCGTCCACGAGTTCCTCTCGCCGCTGGTGAACACGCGCACCGACGAGTACGGGGGCGACGGGCCGGGACGGCGCCGCCTGGCCCGGGAGATCGCCGCGGCGGTGCGTGAGGCCTGGCCGGCCGACCGCCCGCTGATCGTGCGCATCAGCGCGACCGACTGGATCGACGGGGGCTGGGACATCGCCCAGTCCGTCGAGCTCGCCCGCGAGCTCGAGGAGGTCGGCGTCGACGCCCTGCACGTCTCCACCGGCGGTGCCGTCATCGCGGACATCGCGGTGGGGCCCGAGTACCAGGTCGGCTTCGCCCGGACGCTGCGCGATGCCGTCTCGATGCCGGTCGCGGCCGTCGGCCTGATCACCGATCCGCACGGCGCCCAGGAGGTGCTCGAGCGCGGGGACGCCGACTTCGTGGCCGTGGGTCGGGCGGCCCTGCGCGAGCCGGGCTGGCCCCAGCGCGCCGCGCACGAGCTGGGGGTGCGCGATCCCGCGCTCTACCCCGGCGCCTACCACCGCGGCTCCTGGTGAGCGGCACGGCAGGTCGACGATGATCCTGGTGACCGGGGCGAGCGGCGGCGTCGGCACCGCGCTGTGCCTGGAGCTGGCCGCGCGCGGCGAGGACCTCGCGCTCACGGCCCGGGATCGGGGCAGGCTCGAGGCGCTGGCCGAGCGGGTGCACGCAGCGGGCGGCACCGCCACGGTGCACCCCTGCGATCTGCGGGACCAGGAGGCGGTCGCGGAGCTCGCCGCGGAGGTGCTCGCGCTGCACGGGGCGCCGTCCGCGATCGTCTCCCTCGCGGGCCACTCGCTGCGCCGCTCCCTCGCCGACACGATCGGGCGCCCGCACGACCTCGTGCGTCTCACGGGTACGAACATGCTCGGCCCGGCCGCGCTGCTGCTCGCCCTGCTTGCGCCGATGAGTCGCGCCGGCGGCGGACGGTTCCTCGCGGCCACCAGCGCCTCCGCCCGGATCCCGACCCCGGGCTGGGCCGCCTACGGCGCCTCGAAGGCGGGGCTGGACGCCTGGCTGCGGGCGATCCGGCCCGAGGCGGAGCAGGCCGGGGTGCGGATCACCGTGATCGAGCTGCCGCTGGTGGCGACCGCGATGGCCGCCCCGACCTACGGCGACCGGCCCCGGGGAGCGCTCACGCCCGCGCAGGCCGCCGCCCGGGTGCTGCGGGGGCTGGACCGCGCCCCGGCGCTGGTCTCCCCGCCCTGGGCACGGCTCGCCGCGGTGCTCTCGCAGACCGCACCGGCCCTCGCGGCCCGTGGTG
>NZ_KV788886.1:0-563 GCF_001807385.1 Brachybacterium sp. HMSC06H03
CCGCGGCGGGCGGCGGAGCGGGAGCGGGCGGCACGGGCCCCGACCTCGGCGAGGGTGCCGGCGGCGCGGTCCTCGAGGCCGTAGGACTGCACGGTGCGGGTCGCGGCGAGGAGCTCCTGGGCGGTGTCCGCGAGGGCGGCGGCGTCCGTCCTGGCGGCGGTCTCGCGGCGTGCCCCGCTGCGTCCGGCCAGGATGCTGACCAGGGCGGCGAGGACCGCGGCCAGGATCGGCACGGCAGCCAGGGACGGGGCGATCGCGAGCACCGTGATCAGCAGCGTGACCAGCGCGATCACGGCCCCGAGGAGGCGCGGTCCGGCACGGCCGACGAGGTCGCGCAGGCTCGCCACGTCCTCGAGCAGCGGGGTTGCGGCGCCCTCGAGGTCCTCGATGTCCCGGCCGGGGCTGAGGCGATGGAGGTGGTGCAGCAGGCGGGAGCGCAGCCCGGTCGCGGCGCGGGAGCCGGCGCCGTCCAGGGATGTGGACGCGAGCGCGCGCAGACCCACCCCGATCAGTGCGGCCACGGCGAGGCCGATCGCGGCGGGGAGGGCGGCCGACGGGCCGGC
>NZ_KV788887.1:0-770 GCF_001807385.1 Brachybacterium sp. HMSC06H03
GCGGAGGCGCTCGCCCTCGTGCCCGAGCGGCTGCGGGAGGAGGGCCCCCGCAGCGGCCGCCGGGCGGGCCTCGCCGAGGGCGCCTCCGCGGAGAGCTGGCTGTGGTTCCTCGAGGACCCCGAGATCCCCTCCCTCGACGCGCTCGAGCGCGAGCTCGAGAGCGTCCGGCAGTCCCCGACCACCGCGGTCGTCGGGGCGAAGCGGGTGCGCCATGCCGAGCCGGGCGCCGACCTCCCGCAGACTGCCGAGTCCGCGGACGCCCTGGTCGACGTCGGCATCACCCTGACCCACGGCGGGCGCATCATCACCGGCGTGGACCCGGGCGAGATCGACCAGGGACAGGCCGACTGGCGCCAGGACGTCCTCGCCGTGCCGCTGCCCGGGATGCTTATCCGCGAGCAGACGCTGCGCGAGCTCGGGGGCCTGGACCCCGACCTTCCCGCCCCCTGGGCGGAGATCGACCTGTGCCAGCGCGTGTGGCGCTCCGGGGAGCGGGTCGCGGTGCAGTCCGCCGCCCGGATCCTGCACCCCCATCCCACCCGGCCCGTCCTCGAGCGCCTCCAGGACCAGCGCACCGGGCGCCTGCTCACGGTGCTCAAGCACCGCCCGCTCCTGCACGCGCTGCTCACCCTCCTGCTCCTCCCGCTCGAGACCCTCCTGCGGATGGCAGGGGCTCTCGCGGCGACCGCGCCGCGCGCCGCGCTGATGGAGCTGCGCGCCGTCCTCGCCGCCCTGCCTCGGGTGCGACGCGTCCTCGGCCGCGGCGCCCG
>NZ_KV788888.1:0-1982 GCF_001807385.1 Brachybacterium sp. HMSC06H03
CCTGCGGCGGAGAGATCGGCGCTGCCGCGCAGCGCCCGCTCGAGCCGGTCCAGGGCACGGGCCGGCTCGGGCCGCTCGCGGGGAGGGCGCGGGTCCAGGGCCTCGAGGGCGCAGGCCCCCGCCGCCCACACGTCCTGGGCGGCGGAGCCGGTGTCCCCCTCGAGCGCCTCCGGGGCCATGAAACCGGGGGTGCCGTGGACGAGGCCCGTCTCGGTCAGGCGGATGTCGCTCTCGTGCAGCGCGATGCCGAAGTCGGCGAGCAGCAGGTGCGGTGCTCCGAGGCCGGTGCTGTCCAGCAGCAGGTTCGCGGGCTTCACGTCGCGGTGCACCCAGCGCGCCTCGTGCATCGCCGCGAGCGCGTCCAGCAGCTGGCGCAGCAGATGCGCGACGAGGGAGGGGGAGAGGGGACCGTGGTCGGCGACGGCGCTCGCCAGGGTCCCGCCGTGCACCAGCGGCATGACCAGCACGATCGTGTCGTCCTCGGCGACCCAGGTGTAGGGCGGCAGCAGATGGGGGTGTGCCCCGATGCCGCCCGCGGCCTGCTCACGCACGAAGCGGAGCACCTCGGCGCCGTCCCGCTGGCGCATCACCTTCGCGGCGCACACCGCGTCGAAGCGACGGTCCACGGCGCGCCACAGGGAGCCGGAGGCGCCCCGGGCGAGGGGTTCGAGCAGCGCGATGCGGCCGGCGATGA
Source organism: Brachybacterium sp. HMSC06H03 (assembly GCF_001807385.1). Taxonomy (NCBI): domain Bacteria; kingdom Bacillati; phylum Actinomycetota; class Actinomycetes; order Micrococcales; family Dermabacteraceae; genus Brachybacterium; species Brachybacterium sp. HMSC06H03. The sequence continues at coordinate 695 of NZ_KV788888.1, forward strand.
CATCGGACATTATGGTGGTCATGCTAGGGCACCCCTCCCCGCCCCGCGCCGCCCCGCGACTGCTCGCGGCAGGCGGCGCCCTCGTGCTCGCCGTGCCCGTCCCGCCCGCGCTCGCCGGTCCGGTCCCGGAGCTCCCGCTGCTGGCCGAGGGGGAGCCGCCCGCGATCGCCTACGCCGCGCAGGGCCCCGAGGTCTCCGGCGGCGCGTCCCTCGCCGAGGCCCCGTCTCTAGAGCCCGGGCTGCACCGGGACGTCCTCGAGCGCGGCGGCGCCGAGAGCGGCGAGGACGGCACCGTGAAGTACTACCGGATCGCGGTGGAGGACGGCCAGCGGGTGCATGCCGCGGCGACCGTCGCCGCCCCGCCCGTCGCAGGCGGTCTGCCCGAGGAGAGCACGCCGCTGACCCTCGACGTCTCCTTCCTCACCGCCGGCGGCGAGGCGTGCGACGACACGGGCCGCACGGACGTCGGGGAGTCGCAGGAGGGCGACGGTCCGATCACCACCACCGCGGTCTCCGGGGCGATGGGACCCGACGGCTGCGCGGGCGAGGAGCTGTTCGTGAAGGTCGCTCGGGAGGGGCCGAAGGACCGCGAGGACCCGCTGCCCGTCGAGCTCCAGCTCGCGGTGCAGCCGGCCGGCCTCGGCGGCGGCGCCCCCGCTCTCGAGGAGCCGCTCGAGGACGATGGCGCCCGGCCCGTCGCCCCCGAGGACCCGGCGCCTCTCGAGCCCGGCCGCTCGATCGCGGACGCGACCGAGGTCGCCCCGGGCTCGCACGTGCTGGAGCTCGTGCCCGGGGAGACCGCGCTGCTGCGCCTCGAGGTGCAGGAGGGTCAGCGCCTGCGCTGGCGCACGGAGGTGGTCTCGGGGCCCGAGACGGGCGCCGGCCAGATCTCGGTGCGGGTCCTCGACGCCGTCCGCTCGCCGGTGACGGTCGGCGGCGGACTCACGGGGATCGGCGCGCCCGGCGAGGTCCGAGGCGGCGGGATGGCCGCCCCGGTCGACCTCGGCAATCGCTCCTCGGACGACGACGCGATCCGCTCCGCCTGGCTGCCCGGCACGCACACCATCCAGCTGCACCGCCTCCAGCACGACGCCGCCGACGACGCCGAGGGCGGGGCGCCGGTGCGGATCATCCTCACCCTCGAGGTGGAGGGGGAGCCCGCGGAGGACGCGGCGGACGGCACCGTGCTCGAGCTCGGCGACGTCGGCACCTCGGGGCGCTGGGACCTGACCGGCAGCGAGGGCGTCGGGCGGGTGCTGCGCCTCGCCGGCGCCGGGGTGCTGGGCGT
>NZ_KV788889.1:0-15158 GCF_001807385.1 Brachybacterium sp. HMSC06H03
GAGCGGGGGTGGTGCGGTACGAGGAGAGGCGAGAGGAGCGGGAGGAGCGAGCGGTGGACACGACGGGCCTTTCGACGTCCGAGGGGTGACGACGACAGCGTGGCGGGCCGAGATGACGAGCCGGTGACCGCGAGATGAAAAGCAGCACCACGTTGTGTCGGCACGATGGTAACTATTTCCATCCTTCCTCGGAAGGGGCGCGCCCTCGTCGGTGCGCCCGTCCGGGAGGCGGACGCGCCGCAGCTCCACGACCTGGGAGGCAGCTCGACGAGACCGGGAGCGCCCAGCGGCCGGCGGCGGGTACAGTCGGTGATCGACACGGGGTGCCCCGCCAGGGGCTGAGAGCACACCCGGAGAACCTGATCGAGTTCATGCTCGCGGAGGGATGTCGTCGATGCGCTGTGCGCTGTCGCCCTGCAGGCCACGGTCCTGCGGGCCAGGGCCGTGCTGGTCGCGGACCGGCACGCCGCCGCCGTGCACGCCGCCATCCCCTCTCCCGGTCCCCGTGTCGCCTCCCGCGCAGCGCCGCGCCCCGATGCGGCCCTGCCCCGATCGCGACGCGTCCCTCCCGCTCGGCGGCGGGCGTGCTCGCATGCCCTGAAAGGACCGCACGACCATGACCCCCTCCACCCCGACCACCCCCACCTCCCGTACCGCTCCCGCGCTCTCCGAGCAGGTCGTCCTCGTCACCGGCGGCGCTCGCGGCCTCGGCCGGGCCCTCACCGAGGCGTTCCTCCGCGAGGGAGCCAGGGTCGTCATCGACCACCTCACCAGCGAGGCCGCCGCCCGGGAGATCGCCGACGCGCACCCCGGCCGGGCGATCGCCGTGCGCGCCGACGTGCGCGAGCGCGACCAGGTCGAGGCCCTGTTCGCCCGGGCCGAGGCCGAGTTCGGCGACCCCGTCGACACCGTCGTGAACAATGCCCTGGCCGGCTTCTCCTTCGACGGGGACGCCCGCGCGAAGGCGCACGAGATCGGCTACGAGGCCTTCGCGGGACAGTTCTCCGGCGCCGTGCAGGGCGCGCTGCACACCATCCAGTCCGCCCTGCCCGGCTTCGACCGCGCCGGCTCGGGACGCGTCGTCAACATCGGCACCAACCTCCTCCAGCATCCCGTCGTGCCCTACCACGACTACACCGCGGCGAAGGCGGCGCTGCTGGCCCTGACCCGCACCTTCGCCGCCGACCTCGGCCCCCGCGGCATCACGGTGAACATGGTCAGCGGCGGCCTGCTGCGCACCACCGACGCGAGCTCCGCGACCCCGGAGGCGGTGTTCGACGCGATCGCCGCGAGCACCCCGCTGCGCTCAGTGACCACGCCCGCCGAGCTCGCCGACGCCGTGCTCCTCCTCGCCTCGCCCTGGGCGCGGGCGATCACCGGGCAGAACCTCGTCGTCGACGGCGGGCTGGTGATGGACTGATGGCCGCCGGCGCCCATGCCTCCGTGACCGGCGCTGCCCGCCGCCCGGTGCGACTGAACCTGTTCGCCCATGCCTGCGGCCACCACTCCGCGGCCTGGCGTGCGCCCGGCTCCTCGGTGGAGCGCCTCGCGGACGTCACGTACTGGGAGGAGCTCGCCCGGATCGCGGAGCGGGGCCGGCTCGACGCGGTCTTCCTCGCCGACGGCCAGTCGATCGGCACGGCCGGCGTCGAGCGCGGCCCCGCCTGGATGCTCGAACCGCTCACCGCGCTCACCGCGATGGCCCGCGCCACGGAGCGGGTCGGGCTGGTCACGACGGTCTCGAGCACCTTCTGGGACCCGTTCCACGCCGCCCGGCTGCTGGCGAGCCTGGACCACATCTCGCGCGGCCGGGCCGGGGTCAACGTCGTCACCTCGATGACCGACGAGGAGGCTCGCAACCACTCCATGACCGCCCTGCCGGGCCATGCGCAGCGCTACGCCACGGCGGGGGAGTTCCTCGAGGTGCTCCAGGGGCTGTGGGAGTCATGGCCGATGGACAGCATCCTCGCCGAACCGGACGGCGTCTACGTCGACCCCGCTTCCCTGCGTCCGCCGCTGCATCGCGGGGAGGCCTTCGCCGTCGACGGGCCCTTGAACGTGCCGACCCCGCCGCAGGGCCGCCCGGTCCTCTTCCAGGCCGGTGCCTCGGAGCCCGGGCGCGCGCTCGCCGCCCGACACGCCGAGGGGATCTACGCCGTGGCCTGGGATCTCGCCTCCGCCCGCACCTATCGCAGCGACATCCGCTCCCGCGCTGCGGCGCTCGGACGCGACCCCGACGCCCTCGCCGTCATGCCGGGGCTGGTCCCCTACGTCGCCTCGACCGAGGAGGAGGCACGACGCCGCAAGGCCGAGCTCGACGCCCTGCTGCCCGTGCAGGATTCGCTGCGCCAGCTCTCCTTCTTCGTCGGCCAGGACACGTCGGACTGGGAGCTCGACGCCCCCGTCCCGCCGCTGCCGCCGCTGGAGGAGTTCACCGGGCCGAAGGGCCGCTACGCCACGGTGCTGCGCATCCTCGAGGCCGCCCGCCCGACCGTCCGCGGGCTGTTGGGGCTCCTCGCCGCAGGCGGTGGCCACGCGACCGTGATCGGCACCCCGGAGCAGGTGGCCGATGAGATCGAGCGCTGGGTCGATGGGGGAGCGGCCGACGGCTTCAACCTCATGCCCCCCACCCTGCCGGGCGGCATCGAGGAGTTCGTCGACCAGGTGGTGCCGGTGCTCCAGCGGCGTGGGCGCTTCCGCTGCGAGTACGAGGGGACGACTCTGCGCGACCATCTCGGCCTGCCGCGGCCGCCGCAGGGGATGCCGGTGCCGACGGGGAGCTGACCAACGCTGGAGAGCGGCCGGTCGGACGGGACCGCTGCGGGAGGGGCGTCGCCCCGAGCGCTCAGAGCGAGCGCTCGGGCTGCTTCGCTCGGACCCGTCCCAGGATCGCGTCGACGAAGAGCTCCGTCACCTCCGGAGCGAGGTGCAGGTTGTAGGTCGGCTCGAACAGCTCCGCCTCGATCAGCACCCGCCCGTGCTCGGCCGAGTCGACCAGGTCGATCCGCCCGTACAGCGGCGTGCCGAGGCCGGTCACCTCGGCGACCGCCGCGAGCACCCGCTCGGCGAAGGCCTGCTCGTCGGCGGAGGCGTCGACGAGCTGAGGGTTCTCCTGGTACTGGCCGCCGCGCAGCCCACCGCCGCGGGCGAGCAGCGCGCCCTTGGCGACCGCATGGGTGAAGCGGCCGTCGAGGGTGTAGACCGCCTTCTCCAGCCCGTCGGAGAGCTCGGGCACCTCGGGCTGCACCATGACGGTCCCGCCTGCGTCGAGGATCTGCCGTGCGAGGGCGAGCGCGGCGGGGTCCTCGCGCGTGAACAGGCCCGTGCGCTGCGATCCCGCGCCGACGGCGGGCTTCACGACCACGTGAGCGGCCTGCGTCGGCGCCGCGAGCGCGTCGCGGACCGAGTCGAGCGTGCGGTGGTAGCTCGTCGGGATCACGGGGATCCCCGCGGCCTCGAGCTCGAGGAGATAGTGCTTGTCCATGTTCCAGCGGATCAGCTCCGGCTCGTTGAGCACGTGGGCCTGCGTCCCCGCATGCTCGAGCCACGCCGCGAACTCTGCCGGGTGCTGGGCGTAGTCCCAGGGGCTGCGGAGCACGGCGAGGTCCCAGGAGGCCCAGTCGACCGAGGCGTCGTGCCAGTCCAGCGAGGCCGCCTCGACGCCGCGGTCGCGGAGGGCGGCGACCAGCGGGGCGCAGTCGCGGTCGGGATCGGCGGAGGTGAAGGCGCCGGGGGAGGTGGTCACGATGCCGATGCGCGTCATGGCATCGAGGGTAGGGCGCATGGTGAGCGGCTCAAGGCCGCGTCCGCCCCGGGATGGGCGGGACCGTGCGCCCTGGCCGAGGCGTGTGCCGACGGTCGACGCTGCATCTGTATACCGGGCATGCACCCTTGGTGCGCCGGTGGCTCGTCTGTGAATGTCGGACAATCGGCAATCGTTCATGACCTGCGGGAAAGGTCGGCCCTCCGGTGGCCGCCTGGCAATCCCCTGAGGGTTGTGCGAGTATCTATGCGACTCCACGCGTGATCGAGGGCGGGGGAGCGGCCCGGCAGGGCCCACCCGTCCCCGCCGTCAGGGCGCGCCAATGCGGCGCTGAGGCGAGGCCTCGCCCGGGCGAGATTCGACGCGATCCGCGACGGGGTCGATCGCCGGTCGGCCCCGCGAGGGGCCCCGTCTGGCCCGGTGCGCCCTGCGGCGCCGGGGACCGGCCGCACGTGACCGGTCCACCGCGACGAGAGGAAGTCCATGCCGCCCGCTCCCCCAGGCGAGATCGTCCAGCTCGGGATCATCGGGATCGCCCTGCTCCTGCTCCTGTTCTACGGGGGCACGATGTGGATGTCCGTGGCGATCTCCCGCAAGCAGGAGAACGCCGACGACTACATGACCGCCGGCAACCGCATCGGCTTCGGCGTCTCCGCCGCCTCCATGACCGCCACCTGGATCTGGGCGTCCTCGATGTACGCCTCGGTGACCGCCGGGTACACCTACGGCGTCTCCGGCCCCATCCACTACGGGCTCTGGGGCGCGCTGATGATCCTGTTCATCTACCCCTTCGGCAAGCGGATCAGGAAGGTCGCCCCGCGCGCCCACACCCTCGCCGAGGTGATGTACGCCCGCCACGGCCGCTCCTCGCAGGTGATGCTCGCCGGCTCCAACGTGCTCGGCTCCGTCATCTCGCTGACCTCGAACTTCATCGCCGGCGGCGCGATCATCGCGATGCTCTCCCCGCTCAGCTTCGGCGCGGGCATCCTCATCATCGCCGGCGGTGTGCTCCTGTACACCCTGTGGTCCGGCTTCCGCGCCTCCGTCCTGACCGACTTCGCGCAGGTCATGGCGATGCTCGGCGCGGCCGTCGTGATCATCCCGACGGTGTTCTTCCTCGCCGGCGGCCCCTCGATGTTCGCCGAGGGGGTCGCGGCCGGGAACGTCACCCCGCAGCAGGAGAGCTTCTTCTCCTCCGACGCCTTCATGAACCAGGGCGCCCCCTACATCGCCGCGGTGCTCGCCTACGCGATCGGCAACCAGACCATCGCCCAGCGCCTCTTCGCCGTGCGCGAGGACCTCATCAAGCCGACCTTCGTCACCGCCACCGTCGGCTACGGCGCGACCGTGATCGGCGTGGGCATGCTGGGCGTGATGGCGCTGTACCTGGGCGTGGAGCCCATGGGCGGCGACGTGAACAACCTGATGCCGCAGATGGTGGCCACCTACCTGCCCGTCGCCCTGGTCGCGCTCGCCTTCGTCATGATCATCGGCTCGCTGTCCTCCACCGCGGACTCCGACCTCGCGGCGCTGAGCTCGATCGTGATGACCGACTTCTACGGCCAGTCCGTCGGCCGGAAGAACGTCGACCCGAAGCTCATGCTGCTCATCGGCCGGATCACGATGATCGTCGCGACGGGCCTGGCACTCTACTTCGCCACCGCGCGCTTCAACATCCTGGACCTGCTGGTGTTCGTCGGCGCCCTCTGGGGCTGCCTCGTGTTCCCGGTCATCGCCTCCTTCTACTGGAAGAAGGTCACCAACCGCGCCTTCACCCTCTCCGTGATCGCCGCGCTGGTGGTGTTCCTTCCGGTGCGCTTCGAGCTGCTCCCGCTCGAGGGTGTCTGGGCGCTGGTGGTCGAGCTGCTGGCGATCATCGGCGTGGGCGTCGTGCTGGGGATCATGGCGTTCGGGTTCTTCGGACTGCGCGCCGCGATCGTGATCGGCGCGACGGCGACCATCGCGGTGCTGCCCTTCGGGTTCGGGTACCTGCGTGACTACGAGACCCTCTCGGGATCGCTCGTCGCCTACGCCGTCTCGTTCCTGGTGTGCTGGGCACTCAGCGTCCGCTCCTCGCAGGACTTCGACTTCTCGGTGATCCAGAAGGTCACCGGCGACTTCGACGAGGAGACGCCCGCCTCCGACCTCGAGGGCCTCGCCGACGACGACCGCCTCGCCGGGCGCGGCCCGGTCCGCTGACCGGTCGGCACCCTCACCGCCGGCGGCCCCGCGACGACGGGGCCGCCCCGACCACCGACCCTGCCGGCCGTGCGCCGGCCCCGCTCCCCGAAGGAGAGACCATGACCGCTCTGCTGACCGCCTACGTGCTCATGTGGCCTGTGCTCGTGCTCGGGATCCTCATCACGATCGTGCGCGGCTTCGCGAAGGACGCGCGCGAGGCCCGCAAGGAGGGCCACCCGATCATCTGAGCCCCGCTCGCCGGCCTGCGCGGCCGGTGCGCTGCGGGCACCTGCAGAAAGGGGCCTCCAGCGGCACGGTGCGACGACAGTCGTCGCGGCGTGCCGCTGGAGGCCCCTTCATGCCGACGGTCCGGCGATGCGAACGCCACCGGGCCAGGCGGGGTCAGTTCCCGACGCCGGTGCTGCGGTAGGCCTCCTTGAGGATCCGCAGCGAGTCCATCGCCTCGGCGGGCCCGATCCAGAACGGCGCCTCGGAGTCCAGCCCGGCGTAGAAGTCGCGGATCAGCTCCTCGTGGGAGACGCCCCAGTAGGAGCGGCCTCCCGCGGTCGCGACCCGGTCGGAGAAGCTGTCCACCCGGCCGTCCTTCCAACGCACGGTGAGCCCGCCGACGCTGCCGGAGCGGACCTCGAGATAGGCGCTCTCCGTCTCGACCTCGATCTCGACGGGCCGCGCGACCGGCGCGGTGAGCGTCGCGTAGAAGGTGGTCGTGATGCCGGAGGCGTGATGGAGCACGAGGTCGGCGGTGTCCTCGGTCTCGACGACGCCCGCGAACTTCTTCTGCGAGACCAGGCCCTCGGTCCGCTCGACCGGGCCCAGCAGCCACTGCACGAGGTCGAGGGTGTGGATCGCCTGGTTGATCAGCAGCCCGCCGCCCGCGGTCTCCCAGCGGCCCCGCCACGGCTTGGCAGCGTAGTACTCCGCCGTGCGCGACCAGACCACCGACGCATAGGCGCCGCGGACCGCGCCGAGGTCCCCGCTCGCCAGCAGGCGACGCAGCTCCTGGCTGCCGCGGTTGTAGCGGTTCTGGAAGCAGATCGCGACCTTCGGCGCGCCCGCACCGCCGTCGGCCCGCGGGGCGGAGACGGCGGCCAGCGCCTCGACCAGGCGCTCGCCCTCGGCGAGCGTGTGCGCGAGCGGCTTCTCCTGGAGCACATGCACGCCCCGCTCGAGCGCGGCCAGGGAGGGGCCGACGTGCTGGTCGTGCGGCGTGGTGACGTGCACGGCGTCGGGGCCGAGGGCGTCGATCAGCTCCTCGACGCACGCGAAGGTCGGCAGCCCCGTGTCGGCGGCGGCGCGCTCCCGAGCGGCGGGGTCGACGTCCGCGATGCCGACGAGCTCGAGCCCATCGATCGCCTCGATCGCCCCGATATGGACGACGGAGACGTCCCCGTAGCCGATCAGACCGATGCGACGCTGCGCCATGAGCCGTGCCTCCTCGCCGCTCCGCTGCGGCACCTGGGTGGACAGAGAGAATCCGGGCCATTCTCCCCGGTGCGGTGAAGGAGCGGTAGCCGTTGCCATGCGATGCCCGCCCTGCGCCGCCCCATCGCTCGCCGATGCACGCCGGGGTCGTGCTCGGGGTGTCCGGGGTCGTGCTGCTCCTGGCCGTGGTGCATGTGCTGCGGGCGTTCGGGATCGTCGGCGGGATCTGCTGAGCGGGGCGCGCCGACGCGGGAGGGCGCCGCGGGCTCGGCTCAGGGCACGATCCAGCCGGCTGCGCGGAACAGCTCGTACCACTCGGCGCGGGTCAGCGCCACCTCGGAACCGGCGGCGGAGTCCGCGACCCGCTGCGGGGTGGTGGTGCCGAGCACCACCTGCATCTGCGCCGGGTGGCGGGTGATCCAGGCGGTGGCGATGCCCTCGGGGGTCACGTCGTACTTCGCGGCCAGACGGTCGATCACGGCGCCCAGCTCCGCGTACTCGGGGTTCCCGAGGAAGACCCCGTCGAAGAAGCCCGCCTGGAACGGGGACCAGGCCTGGATCGTGATGTCGTGCAGGCGGCAGAAGTCGAGGATCCCGCCGCCGTCGCGCACCAGCGCCTGGTCGGTGCCCTGCATGTTCGAGGCCACCCCCTGCGCGACGATCGTCGAGTGCGTGATCGACAGCTGCAGCTGGTTCGCGACGATCGGCTGGTCCAGGTGCTTCTGCAGCAGCTCGATCTGGCGCGGGGTGTGGTTGGAGACGCCGAAGTGGCGGACCTTGCCGCTCGCGTGGAGCTCGTCGAAGGCGCGCGCGACCTCCTCCGGCTCGACGAGGGCGTCGGGGCGGTGCAGCAGCAGGATGTCGATGCGGTCCGTGCGCAGCGCCTTCAGCGACCCCTCGACCGACTTGACCAGGTGCTCGTAGCTGTAGTCGAAGTACGGGCCGTCGGGCACGATCCCGGCCTTGGTCTGGATGGTGACCTGGTCGCGCTCCGACGGGGTCAGCGCGAGCGCCTCGGCGAAGCGCTCCTCGCAGCGGTGCTTCTGCCCGCCGTAGATGTCGGCGTGGTCGAGGAAGTCGATGCCGGCGTCGCGGGCGGTGCGGACCAGGGTGCGGATCTCGTCGTCGGACTTCTCGGCGATCCGCATCAGGCCGAGCACGACGTTCGGGGCGGTGATGTCGGTGTGGGGGAGGGTGAACTGCTTCATGGCATGACCTCTTCGGCATCGGGGACGGAGCGCCGGCTCCCGGCGCAGGACGCCCGTGCGGCGCCGCCGAGCAGAAGCCTACGCGCCCCCGCCGCGCGGCCTCTGCCTCCCCGCCCTCTGCCTCCCCGCCCTCTGCCTCCGGTCCTGCCCGAATCCCGTCGTCACCCTGCCCCCGCCGCCCGCAAACTTCTGCGCTCTCTGCGTGACCTCAATGCCCTATGGCGGTTGAGGTCACGCAGAGAGCGCATTTGTGTGCGGCAGGACTCGCACGTCGGCTGCGGCGGGGCCTGCGCGGCAGCGCGAGGGCAGGGTCAGCGCACGGCGGGGGAGAGCTCCCGCTGCAGGAAGAGCGCCGCCGCGCCGAGCGCGCCGACCCCGTCGCCGAGCTGCGAGGACTCGATCGCCACCTGCTCGGCCGGGGCGTCCCGCCGCACCTGCTCCTCGATCCTCGCCAGCACGTGCGGGGCGAGCACGTCCCAGTGCGGTCCTTCGAGCACCCGTGGTGGACGCTACCGCCGATGCCTACCGCCGAGCCGATCGCAGCACCGGCGAGGACGTGCGGCACCGTCTCCTCCTGCGCCCTCTCCCCCTGCACCCTCTCCTCGGGCCGCTGCCCGGCGGACCGGTTCTCGGCCGTGAGCGCGGCGTCGGTGTCCTTGTCGACCAGCTCCGGTGGCCCGGTCGCGGCGCCGAACTCCTCCACCAGAGGCACACCCCGCCGTGGAGGCAGGACGCCGCGGGCGCGGGACGGTTTCCCGGGCGGAGCAGCCCGCCGGGCGGTGCCGGTCGGCTACAGTCGGAGACGCACGTCAGGCGCCGATCGGCCTGTCGCCCCGGCAGGTCAGGACGCCCGGCGCATGCATGCGACGACCCGCACTCGACGACGAGGAAGACCCCCGATGACCACGCCTGCCTCCACGCCCACCGCCCCCGATCGCAACCTCGCCCTCGAGCTCGTGCGCGTCACCGAGGCCGCCGCCATCGCCGGCGGCCGCTGGGTGGGCGCGGGCGACAAGAACCGGGCCGACGGCGCCGCCGTCGACGCCATGCGCTCCTTCATGGACACCGTGCGCATGAACGGCACGGTCGTGATCGGCGAGGGTGAGAAGGACGAGGCGCCGATGCTGTTCAACGGGGAGCAGGTCGGCGACGGCACCGGTCCGGACGTCGACGTCGCGGTCGACCCGATCGACGGCACCCGCCTCACCGCGATGGGGTACGACAACGCCCTCGCCGTCTTCGCCGTCGCCGAGAAGGGCAGCATGTACGACCCCTCGGCCGTGTTCTACATGGAGAAGATGGTGGTGGGCCCCGAGGCGGCGGAGTACGTGGACCTCCGCCTGCCGATCGAGCAGAACATCAAGCTCGTCGCCAAGGCGCTGGACAAGCCCGTCAACCAGGTCACCGTGTGCGTGCTCGAGCGGCCGCGCCATGAGCCGCTGGTGCAGGAGATCCGCGCCGCCGGGGCGCGCGTCAAGTTCATCATGGACGGCGACGTGGCCGGCGCCATCGCCGCCGCCCGCGGCGCCGGGGTGGACATGCTGCTGGGCACCGGCGGCACCCCCGAGGGCATCATCGCGGCCTGCGCGGTGAAGGCCACCGGCGGCATGATCCAGGGCCGCCTCGCCCCGACCGACGACGAGGAGCAGCAGAGGGCGATCGACGCCGGCCACGACCTGGACCGCGTGCTGACCACGGACGACCTGGTCACCTCCGACAACTGCTACTTCGCGGCGACCGGCATCACCGACGGCGACCTGCTGCGCGGCGTGCGCTACCGCCACGACCGCATCGTCACCGAGTCGATCGTCATGCGCTCCACCTCCGGGACGGTCCGCCTGGTCGAGGCCGAGCACCGCGCCGACAAGTGGGGCCGCTGGCTCTCCGAGTGAGCCGGACGGGCCGACGGGCGACGCGCCGGGGCGCGCGACCCGTCGGCACCTGTCCGTGCAGGTCACGCGCCTGCGCGGAGATTACCTGTGAGTCGCCCGACCAACTGGTGTCACAGTGACCAGAACCCCGCCTATCGTGGACGCATGTCCTCCTCGCCCCAGAGCAGCGTCCCCGAGATCCACGTCGCGGTCGACCTGATCGTCCTGACGCTCCGCGGCGGTGAGCTGAGCGTGCTGCTGATCCAGCGCGACGACGAGCCGCACAAGGGGTCGTGGGCCCTCCCGGGCGGTTTCATCGAATACGGCGAGGACCTCGACGGCGCCGCCTACCGGGTGCTCTCCGACGAGGCGTCGCTGGGCAGCGGCGCCGTGCACCTCGAGCAGGTGCGCACCTTCGGCGCCCCCGGCCGTGACCCGCGCGGGCACGTCGTCTCCGTCGCGTTCATGGCCCTCGGCGCGGACCTGCCCGACCCCCTGCGCGGCGAGGACGTGGCCGACGCGCGGTGGTGGTCGGTCGCCGACCTCGACGGCATCTCCCTCGCCTTCGACCACGCCACCGTGCTCGAGGCCTCGATCGAGCGGGCGCGCAGCAAGCTCGAGTACACGACCCTGGCGGTGACCTTCCTGCCCGAGGAGTTCACGATCTCGCAGCTGCGCGGGGTGTACGAGAGCGTCTGGGGCCGTTCGCTGGACGCCGGGAACTTCCACCGCAAGGCCACCCGCTCCGAAGGCTTCCTGATGGAGCTGGACCGCCACGCGGCGCCGACGGGCGGACGCCCGGCCCGGCTGTACCGCGCGGGCTCCGGCACCTCGCTCGTCCCCCCGCTGCTGCGCGCCGGGGACTGACCCGGACCGGCGCTGCGACCAGCGGCCTCCCGTGTCGTCGACGGGCCGAAGGTGGTGCGAGCCGGCCATGTATGCACCTCGCCTCACCATCGGCCCGTGCGCGACACCGCCGGCAGAGCGGCGTCCGGTCGACGGGACCTGAGTCCCCCGGGACGGGCCCTCGGCGGGCCTACTGTCTATTCATCGCCTCCCCTCGGCAACGAGGGTCGAGGCGGGAGGACCCCGGGTCGGCAGGGGAGAGCGGACTCGGCACGAGGGCGGTGAGCAGTGCTCACCGCCCTCGGTCCTGTCCGGGGATGTCCAGCACCTGCCCATCGGCCCGCCGCTTGATCGGCCCACGCGCTCGGTGGGCCCACAGCTGTGGCGTGGAGCACACACAAACAGTTAATGCTTGAAGTTTATCACGACCCGGCGCACGATGGTCCCGACGCTCCCGCCGCGCGAAAGGCAGCATCATGACCGCCTCATCCCTGACCTCCACCTCCGCCTCCGCCCAGACCGTCGGCGAGCAGCACCTCTCCGCCGACCTCGCCATGGACGCGGTGACCCTGCGGGTCGGCGACCTCGAGCTGATGAGCTCCTGCTACGAGAACGCCCTCGCACTGCAGCCGATCGAGGAGCGCGCCCGCGTGGGCGGCGAGGTCCACCGCGTGCTCGGCCGCGGTGACGCCCCCTTCTTCCGCCTCGTCGCGACCCCGGGGCTGCCCGGCGTCGACCCGAGCCAGGCCGGCCTGTTCCACACCGCGATCCTGTTCGAGGACCAGGCGTCCCTCGCCGGCACCGTGCTCCGCGCCGCGCAGGACCCCCGCTCCCGCTTCGCCGGCACCGGCGACCACCTCGTCTCCGAGGCCTTCTACTTCACCGACCCCGAGGGCAACGGCATCGAGCTGTACTGGGACCGCCCCCGCGACCAGTGGCAGTGGACGAACGGCCAGGTCGCGATGGACACCCTGTTCATCGACCCGAACAAGTACCTCGCCGAGCACCTGACCGACGAGGCCAGCGCCACCCCGGGCATGCGCCCCGGCATCGTCGGCCACGTCCACCTGCAGGTCGGCGATGTCGAGATCGCCCGCCGCTTCTACGTCGACACGCTCGGCTTCGAGACCACGGCCGGCTCCCACCCGGGCGCGCTCTTCGCCGCCGCAGGCGGATATCACCACCACGTCGCGATGAACACCTGGAACAGCCGCGGCGCCGGCCCCCGTGCGACCTCTCTGGGCCTCGCCGACGTGGCGATCACCCTCCCCGGCCGGGAGGACCTCGACGCGCTGACCGCCCGCCTCAGCCGCGCGGGCCTCTCCTTCGCCGACACCGGCCGCTCCGTCCGGGTCGAGGACCCGTGGGGCACCCCCGTCACCCTGAGCCTGCCGGGCACCGGCACCGAGGAGCTGCTCGCCCGCTGAGCACCCGCGGATGCGGAGCCGCCGCACGCAGAACGGGACCGACCTCTCCGGAGGTCGGTCCCGTTCTGTCCGGAGGTCGTTCGGGGGTCGCGTCAGTCGCAGTTGCCGTCGGCGTCGCAGGCCTGTCCGCCCGCCAAGGATCCGCCCAGCAGCGAGGAGAGGGAGGTCAGCGGCTGCGGTGCGGCCTCGGCCGGCTCGGTCCCCTCGGATCGGACGGTGCCGGCCTGTGCGGCGTCGCGCTGTGCGGGGTGGGCGCTGCTCGCGGGGCGGCGGGCTGCCTCGGCGGTGGTGGCGTCGTCGTGCGTGCGGTCGATGTCGCTCATGCCTGCTCCGCCTCGCCGCGCTCGGCCCGCGCCTCGTCGGCGATCTGCCGCAGCGCCTGGCGGAAGGCGTCCTTCGGCAGCGCTCCGGGCGCCGTGTACTTGTCGTTGAACAGGAAGAACGGCACGCCGCGGGCGCCCATGGAGGTCGCCTCGCGCACCTCCGCCTCGACCGCCGCGTCGTGGGCGCCGCCCTCGAGCGCCTCGCGTGCGACCTGCTCCTCGAGACCGGCGGCGACCGCGCGGGAGAGGACCACGTCGGCCTCGAAGGGGTTCAGCGCCCCGGTGAAGTAGCCGCGCTGCAGTTCGAGGAAGAATGCGGTCGCGGCGTCGGCCCCGTGCGCCGCGCCGATCGCCTGCATCACGCGGTGTACGCCGCGGGTGTTCGCCATCGGCCGCTCGGTGGAGTACTCGCGACCGATCTCCTCGGCCATGGCCTTGATCTGCGCCTCCATCTCGCGCACCTGCTCGGCCGGCATGCCCTTGGCGCGCACCAGGTGCTCGATGTTGTCCTGCGAGCCGCCGACGGGAGAGGTGGGGTCGAGCTCGAAGGAGTGGGCGCGCACGTGCACCTGCTCGGTCAGGCCCTCGGCCTCGATCGCGTCCTGGAGGCGGGACTCGCCGATGTAGCACCACGGGCAGACCACGTCGGTCCACACGTCGACCGTGATCAGCGGGGCGGCGTCGGTCGGGGCGTCCTGGGACGTGGTCATCGGATCCTCCGGGTGGGGCGGGTGCGGCCGGGGCGCGAGGGGCGCCGGCCGACGGGGTGGTGAAGATGGTTCCTTGAAAACTGTACTGGTGGGCTCCGGGGGCGGCCAGGGGAGCGCGACGAGTTTCGCTCGCGGCACAGGCACAGGCGCAGGCGCAGGCACAGGCACAGGCACAGGCACAGGCGCAGGCGCAGGTGCAGGCGCAGGTGCGGGAGCACGGGGGAGGCGCGTGCGCGGAGCAGAGGCGGGCGGAGGTGCAGGCGCGGGAGCGGGTCCAGCGCCGGCAGCCGGCATCGCGATGTCGTGATGCCACACTGGAGGACGCTCCGCCGCCACGCGGAGCGACGGAGACGAGCAGGAGACGAGCCGATGACCGCGCACGCCACCCCCGAGCAGCCAGGCCCCGAGCCGGCCGACGCGCCGGATCCGCTCGACCCCGCGGTCGGGACGGTCTCGGAGAGGCCCTCGCCGCCCGTATGGTCCGCGTCCGAGGCGCGCGACGTCTGGTCCGAGCAGGGAGCCGACGGCACCGCGGGCGCGCAGGACTGGCTGCAGGGTCCCGTGGAGCCGCGCCCGGAACCGCCCACCGACGAGCTGCCCGTCGCCGAGCCCTCGCCGGGCGAGCCCTCATCGGCCGAGCCTTCCACGGCCGAGCCCTCCGCGGCGGAGCCCGCTCCCGCCGATCCCTCCGTCGCCGATCTCTCCGTCGCCGAGCCCGCCCCTGAGAGCTCCGCCCCGGCCCCACCCCTCGCTGCGGCGCCCGACGCGGCGACGGGCCAGACCGACACCCCGACCGCCCCCGACGTCGAACCCGACCGCGACCCCGAGTCCGGCGAGCACTGGCACGTGGTCGACCAGCCGCTCGGCTCCGACACGCAGAACGCAGACCCACAGGTCGCAGCACCGCAGTCCGGCGCCGCGCAGGCCGGCACCGTCCCGTACGGCATGCCGCCCGTCGCCGGCGCCCCGTCGACGCGGCCTGTCGAGGACCACGCGCTGCCCGCCGACGCCCGCCGCGACACCGCAGGAGCGGACCCGTGGGGCGCCAGGACCTCGGAGAACGGCGGCGCCGTCGCGCAGCGGATGCCGCATCGTCCCCCGCACCGCCCCTCGCAGCCCGGGGCGACCGCAGCCCACCACGACGAGGCACCCGCTGCCTCTTCCCGCCCGGCCGACATCGTCCCCGCGCCGCCCGCCCGCCCCGGCGGCACCCTCTCCGCGACCTTCGAGCTGCTCGCCCCTCACCTGCGCGCCCAGCGACCCGCCCTGGCCACGGGCGGGATCACCCTGGTCCTCGGCACGATCGCGCTGGCCCTCGCGCCCCTCGCCCTGCGTGCCGGCCTCGATGCGGCCAGCGGCGCCGGCGCCGGCCCGTCGGCCGCCCTC
>NZ_KV788890.1:0-581 GCF_001807385.1 Brachybacterium sp. HMSC06H03
CGCCGCGTCGACCGGACGGAGCGCCGCTCCGGCGCCCTCGGCCCGCAGTGCACGCTCGGCCCCCTCGGCTCACTCGGCCCCGTCGCCGTCCCCGGCGCCGGGCGCAGGCCGGGGCCGGAGCCGCAGCCTGGGACGACCCGCCGTCGAGCCCGAGGCGCCGCTCGCCCCGCCCCGCACGCAGGAGGAGGAGTCGGGAGGCGGCCGCGTCGTCCAGGCCGCGGACCGCTTCCGCGAGCTCGTCGCGGGACGCCCGTGGCGCCGGCGTCGGCGCGCGATCATCGCCGGCACCCTCGTGACCCTGCTCGTGCTCGTCGCCGCCCTCGCCACCGCCGTGATGCTCCCGGCCCTGCAGGTCCGCGACATCACCGTCGAGGGGACCGGGTACGTCGCCGAGGAGGACGTACGCGAGGCCGTCGCCTCCCACACCGGCGACAGCGTGCTGCTGCTCCCCACCGACGAGATCGCCGGCCGGGCCGCCGAGGTGCCGGGCGTCGCCTCCGCAGAGGTCGACCGGGCCTGGCCCGACGGCATGACCGTCACCGTCACCGAGGCCGCCCCGGCGAGGCGATGTTCGTGCCCGC
>NZ_KV788891.1:0-4939 GCF_001807385.1 Brachybacterium sp. HMSC06H03
GGCTTGACTCGCAACATAGGGACACCCCCCAGGTGACCCTGCCCTGCGGGGCCTGCGCGCCGGCCGCGGCCGGGTCCTCGGGACGGTCGGGTCCGTGCGGTGCCATGGGTCGCTCCCGGGCGTCGGCGATCCCCGGCGCTCGCCGGGACGGGCAGTCTTCCACCGACGTTGACGGGCCGCCACCCCCGGAAGGGGTGACGGCCCGGCGGATCTGCCGTGCGGGGCGAGGCCCCGTCAGCGGCGGAGGGTCACTCGGCGGTCTCGTCCGCGGCGGTCTCGTCCTTCGCCGCCGCCTTCTTGGCGGCCGGCTTCTTGGCGGCCGGCTTCTTGGCGGGGGCCTTCTTGGCCGGAGCCTTCTTCGCGGCGGGCTTCTCGGCCTCCGCGTCATCGGCGGACTCGTCGGCGGCGGCCTCGTCGGCCGCAGCGGCCTTCTTGGCCGGAGCCTTCTTGGCCGGGGCCTTCTTCGCGGCGGGCTTCTCCTCGGCGTCCTCGGCCTGCTCGGCGTCGTCGGCCTCCTCGGCCTTCAGGCCGAGGTCGAGCACGTCGCCCTTCGCGTTCTTGACGGTGACGTCGGCGAGGACCACGTCGAGCGCCTTGGAGCGCTGCACCTCGGCGAAGATCTGCTCGAGCTGGCCGGACTGGGCGAGCATCTGCAGCAGCTGGTTCGACTCGATGCCGTACTGCGCGGAGAGCTGCGTCATGTAGCTCATGAGGTCGTTCTGGTCGACGTCGACCTGGCGGGGGCCGTTGATCTCGTCGAGCACGAACTGGGCGCGGATCGCCTTCTCGGTGTCCTCGCGGATCTCCTCGCCGTGCGGGTCGCCGGCCTCCTTGCCCTCGTTCTGCAGGTGGGAGAGGATCTCGTCCTCGACCAGCTGCTCGGGCACGGGGATCTCGAGCTCCTCGAGGAGCTTCTCGAGCAGGGCGTTGCGGGCGAGCGCCACGCGGTTGCCCTCGGCGTCCTTCTCGGCCTGGACCTTGAGGTCCTCCTTGAGCTCGTCGATGGTGTCGAACTCGGAGGCCATCTCGGCGAACTCGTCGTCGGCCTCGGGCAGCTCGCGCACCTTCACGGACTGCGCGGTGACCTTGACCTGCGCCTCCTCGC
Source organism: Brachybacterium sp. HMSC06H03 (assembly GCF_001807385.1). NCBI lineage: Bacteria > Bacillati > Actinomycetota > Actinomycetes > Micrococcales > Dermabacteraceae > Brachybacterium > Brachybacterium sp. HMSC06H03. The sequence continues at coordinate 1,106 of NZ_KV788891.1, forward strand.
CCGCGCGGTCGCCGCCGGCGAGCTTCGAGACGAAGGTGGTGGACTCCTCGGCGGACAGGCCGATGAGCGCCTCGTCGAGGCCCTCGAGCATGTTGCCCTCGCCGATGCGGTAGGAGACGCCCTCGACGGACTCGATCTCCTCGTCGTCGATGGTGGCGATCATGTCGACGGAGACGAAGTCGCCGTCCTCGGCCGGGCGGTCCACGCCCACGAGGGTGCCGAAGCGCTCGCGCAGCTCGTCCAGGCGCACCTGGACGGCGTCGGCGTCGACCTCGGGCTCCTCGATCTCGACCTCGTAGGAGGCGAAGTCGGGCAGCTCGATCTCGGGGCGGACGTCCTGCTCGACGGTGAAGAGCAGGTTGCCCTCCTCGGAGCCGTCCAGGCCCGGCACCTCGGTGACCTCGACCTCGGGGCGGCCGACGGGCTTGAGCTCCGCCTCGGCCGCGGCCTGCTGGTAGAAGTCGGGCAGGGCGTCGTTGACGGCCTCCTGCATGATCGCGGGGCGGCCGAAGCGCTGCTCGACGAGCTTGGAGGGGACCTTGCCCTTGCGGAAGCCGGGGATCTGCACCTGATCGGCGATCTTCGTGGTGGCCGCCTCGACGGCGGGCTTGAGCTCGTCGAAGGGCACCTCGACGGTGAGCTTCACCCGGGTGGGGCTGAGCTTCTCGGACTCGGTCTTCACTGGTCAGGTCTCCCTGTGGATGGACATCGGATGGACGATTCTGGTGGCGCCCCGGAGCTCGCGCGGCGGCGACCCGGCGGCGGAGTCGGGGTGACAGGATTTGAACCTGCGACTTCCCGCTCCCAAAGCGGGTGCTCTACCAAGCTGAGCTACACCCCGGAGGGCAACCCAGGGGATATTACCCGTTCCGCCCGTGCGGCGGCGGGGAGCGCCCGGGGCCCTGTGAGCAGATGCATGTCGTCCCGGCCACGCCGGATGTGCTCGGACGGCTCTGATCTGGTTCAATAGGGGTCGCATGCGGGCGTAGCTCAATGGTAGAGCCTCAGTCTTCCAAACTGATTACGCGGGTTCGATTCCCGTCGCCCGCTCCGTCATCCGGGCCGCATCCTTCCTGTTCAGGGGGTGCGGCCCGGCCTCGTCCGGGCTCGCGCCCGCGCGAGCTCCTCCCACTGCGCCACAGCCGCTTCCGGCAGGGCGGAGCCTCCAGCACGGACGTCGTCCGCCGGGCCGGGCGGATCTCACGTCGACGCCGCCTGCTCCCGTACGGCCTGCGTGACACGATGGGGCGATGACCACGCCCCCGAGCTCCGCACCGTTCCGCTTCCCCGTCGCCGCGCGCTACGCGGGGATGGAGTCCTCCCCGCTCAAGGACATCTTCGCCCTCGCCGCCCGCGAGGACGTGGTCTCCTTCGCCGGCGGCATCCCGGACCCGGAGCTGTTCGCGCTCGAGGAGGTCACCGCCTGCTACGACTGGGTGCTCTCCCAGCAGGGCGATCGCGCGCTGCAGTACGGGGTCAGCGAGGGCGAGCTCGAGCTGCGCGAGCAGGCCGCGCGCCGCGTCTCGCGCGACCTCCCCACCGACGCCTCGCAGATCCGCGTCACGTCCGGCTCCCAGGAGGGGCTGTTCGTCGTCGCCCAGGCCCTGCTCGAGCCGGGCGACGTGGTGCTGGTGGAGTCCCCGACCTATCTCGCCGCGGTCCAGGCCTTCTCGGTGCACGGCGCGCGGATGATCGGGGTGGACACCGACGACGACGGCGTGATCCCCGAGGCGCTCGAGGAGGCGATCCGCACCCACCACCCGCGGATGGTCTACCTGATCCCCACGTTCCAGAACCCGACCGGGCGCACGATGCCGCTCGAGCGGCGCCAGGCTGTCGCCGAGGTGCTGCAGCGCACGGACGTGCCGCTGATCGAGGACGATCCCTACGGCGCCCTGAGCTTCACCGGCAGCACCTGGGCGCCGATCGCGGCGCTTCCCGGCATGGGCGAGCGGACGATCCTGCTGAACTCGATGAGCAAGCTGATGAGCCCCGGCGTGCGCATCGGCTGGATGCGCGCGGAGGGCCCGGTGCTGGACACCCTCGCCGTGGCGAAGGCCGCGATCTCGATGCAGTCCTCCGTGGTGGACCAGCTGATGGTCGCCCGCTATCTCGAGACCGTGGACCTCGACGCCCACGTCGCCCGGGTCAGCGCCGTCTACCGCGAGCGGCGCGACGCGATGTCCGCGGCGATCGCCCCGGTGCTGCCGGACGGAGCGCACGTGACCCGTCCCGAGGGCGGGATGTTCCTGTGGGCCGCGCTCGGCGAGGGCTACGACGCGCAGGAGATGCTCGCCGACGCCGTCGAGGCCGGGGTCGCGTATCTGCCCGGCTGGTCCTTCTACGCCGACCATGCGGACCGCTCCACGATGCGGCTCAGCTTCGTCACCCACTCCCCCGCCGTGATCGAGGACGCCGTCGCCCGCCTCGGCGAGGTCATCGCCGCGCACCGCGCCTGAGCCGGCGCCCGGGCCGGCACCTGGGCCGACGCCCGACGGCCCGTCCTCCGACGAGCGATGTCGCGACGCACCGCGCCCCGGCACGGCGGGCGCGGCGACAGGGCAGAGACGTCAGATCGGCTTCTGCCACCGCAGCGTCGAGCGGAAGCCCTCGCGCCGGTGCAGCACGGCCCCCGGCAGGATCTCCCGGGCCCGCTCGCGCAGCTCCCCGTACGACCAGGCCGGGTCCCGGACCGGGATGCTCGGCCCCGGGACGGAATCCCGCACGGGGCGCGGATGCTTCACGAGCCCGATCAGCGGGTTCGACAGCACATTGCCGATGTCCCACAGCAGGTCGAGCCGCGTGCGGGGCACGGTGAGGGTGACCACGAGCAGACGCCCGCCGGGACGCAGCAGGTCGCGGGCCTGGCCGAGGGCCGGCTCGAGCTCCATGTGATGGAGGGAGGCGATCATGGTCAGCGCGTCGTAGTGCCCTCCCGTCCCCTCGGCCCGCAGCATCTCGGCATGCGCCCCGAGTCCGCGGCGCCGGATCGTGACGCCGTCGAGGTCACGGCACCGCTCGGCGGCGACGAGAGCCATCTGGGGGTCGGGTTCGATGCCGTCGACCTGCGCGATGCGCCCCGCGAGGGCGCGCACGAGATCGCCGCGTCCGCAGCCGACGTCGAGGACCCGGGCCGCTCCCGGCGGCAGCGAGCGCAGCATCCAGCGGTGGAAGTGGCCGTTGTGGTCCCAGGGGTGGCGCGCGTTCAGGCGGTGCAGAACCCGTTCCGCCCGGCGGATCACGGGGTTCGGCGTCGTGCGGATGTCCACCTCTCGCCTCCTCTCATGCCTGCAGCTCCCGCAGGCGTCGTCGGGTCAGCAGCACGAGCAGGCCGACGAGCACGGCCGCGGCGAGGAGCACGGCCCCGGGGCCGGAGGGGAGCACGAGCAGCAGCGCCGCGGCGCTCAGCAGCGGCACGACGACGGCGTCGGCCTGCCAGGCCAGCATGACCAGCACCGACAGGTCCCCCTGAGGGGTCGGGATCGGAGTGGCGAGCGCGAGCGGCATGGTGCCCTTCGCCGCCTCCCAGGCCCGTGCGGCGAGGACCGTGGCGGCCACGGCGACGGGCAGCAGCACGGAACCGCTCCCCGCCCCGCCGCCCACGACCGCGGCGAGCGTCCCGCCGAGCGCGCCGAGCGCCACCATGAGCAGCCCGGGCGCGGCGGCGTGGAGCAGCAGCTGCGTCCCCGCGCGCTGACCCAGCAGGGGCGGGGCGCCGAGGGTGTGCACCCCGTGACGGATCCCGTCGACGAAGGCTCCCGCCCCGGTCCGCAGCGCGAGGGCGCCCAGCAGCAGCGCCGTCCAGGCCGCCGGCCCCGGCAGCAGCGGCGCCCC
>NZ_KV788892.1:0-13177 GCF_001807385.1 Brachybacterium sp. HMSC06H03
GGCACGGCCCCGGCGCGAGGGCCGCACCACGAGGGCCGCACGCCGCGGGGGACTGCGCGGCGCTGTGCCGTCGACCGCGCCGTCGGACGTGCGGATCATCCCCCGAGGACGACGGACCGGGCAGGAGCGCGATGCTCCTGCCCGGTCCGTGGGTTCACGGGAGTTCCGTGGTCAGAGCGGGCGGACCTGCTCGGCCTGCGGGCCCTTGTCCCCCTGGCTGACCTCGAACTCCACACGCTGACCCTCGTCGAGGGCGCGGTAGCCGTCCATGTCGATCTTGCTGTGATGCACGAAGACGTCTGCGCCGCCTCCGTCGATCTCGATGAATCCGTAGCCCTTTTCGGCGTTGAACCACTTGACCGAGCCCTGTGCCATACCTGTCACCTTCTGTGTCGTCCATCATCGATCGCACGACGCGATCGCGGTGCCGCGTGAAGCCGTCCCCCGCCGGAGCGGGTGGCGCAATGGTGCGTGCCGTACTGCTGTGCCGGAGGCACCGTCGACGGACTTTCCTGCTGGAACTGCATCACCGCAACGCGACCATTCTGACACGACCGTGGCCCGCTTCACACGTCGATGGCGAACACCTGATCACGAAGACATAACGAACTGTGATCGACGGCTCCCTCGAGTCGGCCCAGGGGGGCTCAGCCGTCCCGCGTCCCGTCGCCCGGGTCCTCCTCGTGGTCCGCGAGGAAGCGCTCGAAGTGCTCCCCGATCTCCTCGGCCGTGGGCAGGTCCAGCGTGGTCGCCAGCGGGGAGCGGTCCTCCCCCTCGCTCATCGCGTCGTACTGCTCCTCGAGGGCGCTGACGATCTGGTGGACCTCGCCGTTCTGGGCGAGAGTGCCCTGCAGCGCGACGGTCGCGGCGTCGGTGAGGTCGCCGAGGTGCACGAGCGGGAGGTCGAGCTCGGCGGCGTCGCTCACCCGACGCAGCAGCGCGAGAGCGCCGGCGGGGAAGTCGGTGCGGGTGAGGTAGTGCGGGATCTGGGCGGCGTAGCCCATGGCCGGATGCCCGGCCCTCCCCAGCCGGTTCTCGAGCAGGGAGCTGAAAGCGGCGGGGATCACGAGCTCGGAGGAGCCCTCCTCCCCTTCTGAGGGGTCGGTGCCCGGCGCCGGCGTGGGGCGCGTGCCGGGCCGACCCAGCAGCGAGGGGTCGTTGGCGTGCGCGAACAGACCGATCGGCCGGGTGTGCGGGACCGCCATCGGCACGGCCTGCATGCCCACCACCCGCTCCACCTCGAAGTACTCCACGAGGTCGATGAGCGCCTCGGCGAGCCTCTTCCACTGCAGGTCAGGCTCCGGACCGTCGAGGAAGAGGAAGGGTCGGTCGCTCTCGTCGTACATCAGCCAGAGTGTGATCTCCGGGATCGTGACCTCGGAGAAGGAGGTGCCGTCGAAGGTTGCCTGGGGGCGGGAGCCGCGGTAGTCCAGCAGCTCGTCGGTCTCGAAGGAGACCAGGCGCAGGTGGCGCAGCTCGTCGCGGAGGTAGTCGGCGGCGATGCGGCAGGCGTTGCCGGCGTCGACCATGCCGGGCAGGGCGTGGACGAGGGTGAGTCCGGAACGGGGCACCGCCTCGAGGACCTCGGTCGACTCGAAGCGGTACAGATCTCGGGGATCGCGCATCGGGCTCTCCTCCCTCGCTGCCGTGGAGATGTCGGTGACCTGATGGCACACGCATCCAGGCGGGTCCACCATAATGGACCACCGTGCCTCGCCGACCCCGGGTCCGCCCGGGAGTGCGCGGCAGGAGGAGCAGCGACCGGAGGGGGCAGACCAGTGGACGGGACCGAGGAGCAGGTCGCTCGGGAGGCCGAGGAGCAGGTCGCTCGGGAGATCGCCCGGGAGCAGGAGTACGCCGATCTCCTCTACGCCCGGGTCGACGAGCTGATCACCCACGTCGAGCGGAACCTCGACCGGATCCAGGGGTCGCAGCAGGCCTCGACCCACCAGAACCGCTCCGAGCGCGACTCCTTCATGGCTCTCTACGAGGACCGCCTCGCCCTGCTGCGCTCCGTGTCCCGCAGCGTCGTCTTCGGACGACTGGACATGGACGACGCCGCACGCCACTACATCGGACGCATCGGCCTGTTCACCCCCGAGCGCGAACAGCTGCTGGTGGACTGGCGCGCCCCGGCCGCCGCCGCCTTCTACCGCGCGACCAGCACCGAGCGCCTCGACGTGCGCCTGCGCCGGCACCTGATCAGCCGCGGCCGCACCGTGGTCGGCCTCGAGGACGACGTGCTGGACCAGAGCGTGCTCGAGGATGGGGACCACGACGTGGTCCTCCAGGGCGAGGGGGCGCTGCTCGCCGCCGTCTCCGGCACGCGCACCGGCCGGATGGGCGACATCGTCGCGACCATCCAGGCCGAGCAGGACCGGATCATCCGCTCCGAGAACCGCGGCGTGCTCGTGGTCCAGGGCGGACCGGGCACCGGCAAGACCGCCGTGGCCCTGCACCGCGCCGCCTACCTCCTGTACACCCACCGCCGACGGCTCGAGCACACGGGCGTGCTGATCATGGCGCCCACTCCCGGGTTCCTGCGCTACATCGAACGCGTCCTGCCCAGCCTCGGCGAGTCCGGCGTCGTGATGATGACGCCGGGCGAGATGTTCCCCGGGGTCGAGACGTTCTCCCACGACGCCGACGACGTGGCGCGACTCAAGGGCGATGCCGCGATGGCGGAGCTGCTCTCCCGCGCGGTCAAGCAGCGACAGGCGATCCCCGAGAAGGACGTGAGGCTGCGGATCGACGGCACGCCGCTCGTGCTCACCCGGGACATGCTCCGCGCCGCGCGGCGCGAGGCCCGCGCCACGCACAAGCCCCACAACGCGGCCCGCGCCGTGTTCGTCCGCGCGGCGATGGACCGTCTGGTCGAGGCGTACGAGCGCGCGCTCGTCGCGCAGGGCTCCACGATCGTGCCGGAGGACCGACCGGATCTGCTCTCCGACCTCCGCCACGACCCCGAGGTGAAGCGGCAGCTGAACCTGGCCTGGCTCCCCTACACCCCGCAGGGCTTCCTGCGGATCCTGTTCGCGCGTCCCGACCGTCTGCGGGCAGCGGCGCCGCGCTCCCTCGCCGGTCGGGTCGACCTGCTGGTGCGCCCCAAGGACTCGCCCTGGACGGTCGAGGACGTGCCGCTGCTGGACGAGGTGGCAGAGCTTCTCGGCGAGGACGCCGCCCCGGCCGAGGCGAAGGCCAGGGACGACGCCGAGCGACGCCGGGCGGACGTGGAGTACGCCCGCAAGGTCATCGAGAACATCGACACCTCCGGCATCGTCCGGGCGGAGGACCTCGCCGATCAGGTCGGGCAGATCCGCGACGGCCGCACCCTCGCCGAGCGCGCCTCCTCCGAGCGCTCCTGGACCTACGGCCATGTCGTGGTCGACGAGGCGCAGGAGCACTCCCCGATGAGCTGGCGGGCGCTCATGCGCCGCGCCCCCACCAAGTCCTTCACCGTGGTGGGCGACGTCGCGCAGACCTCCTCCGCCGGCGGCACCGATTCCTGGACCGCGGCGCTGTCCCCCTACATCCAGGACCGGCTCCAGGTGGAGCACCTGACCGTCAACTACCGCACCCCGCGCCGGATCATGGACCGCGCGGTCGCGATGGCACAGGCCCACTCGCTGCCGGTCACCGAGGTCAGCTCGGTCCGGGACGGCGAGGAGGACCCGCTGCTCGAGCAGGTCTCCCCCGCCGAGCTCACCGCGCGCAGCGCCGAGGCGGTGCGCCGCGTGCACGATCGCCTCCCGGGACGGATCGCCGTCATCGCCGCGGCCGAGCGCCTCCGCGATCTCGCCGCCGCGATCGACTCCCTCGAGACCGTGCCGTCGGTCGGCATCGGCTCGGCCGGTGTCGACGACGAGGTCGCCGTGATGACGGCGCAGGACGCGAAGGGCCTGGAGTTCGACATCGTCGTGATCGTGGAGCCGGCGGAGCTGATCGACGCGCACGGCGCGGGCGACCTCTACGTCGCGATGTCGCGCTCCACGCAGCATCTCGGGGTGGTCCACTCACGGGAGCTCCCGGCCGGCATGGCGGGCTGAGCCCTCCGCCGACGCCCCCGGGACCTCAAGGCCCCGGGACGGCGATCGGCGGCCGTGGCTTCCCCTCCACGACCGCCGATCTGATGCGCACCTCGTCGGTGCACGAGGAATATCTTAAGCACAGTCCGGCCCCCTCCTGCACCATGTCCAGGGATCTCTACGGATCCGGGCAGACCGAGGACGGCGCTCAGCCCGTCGCGCCGCCCCCGGAGGTCGCCCCCTGCACCTGGGAGCCCTCGGCGCGCAGCCGCGCGATCGCGGCCTCGAAGTCGTCGAGGGAGTCGAAGTCCTGGTAGACGCTCGCGAAGCGCAGGTAGGCCACGAGGTCCAGCTCCTGGAGCGGCTGCAAGATCGACAGGCCCACCTGATGGGCGTCGATCTCCGCCTGCCCGCTGAGCCGGATGGTCTCCTCGACCCGCTGGGCGAGCAGGGCCAGCTGATCATCGCTGACCGGACGGCCCTGGCACGCCTTGCGGACGCCGGAGATGACCTTCGCCCGACTGAAGGGCTCGCTCACCCCGGACCGCTTGAGGACCGACAGCGACGCGGTCTCCGAGGTGGAGAAGCGTCGCGAGCAGCTGGGGCACTGACGGCGGCGCCGGATCGTCGCACCGTCGTCGGACGTGCGCGAGTCGACGACGCGCGAATCGGGGTGGCGGCAGAACGGACAGTGCATCCGCTCAGGGTACCGGTATGACCCCCGCTCAGCGCGAGGCATCCTCCAGCACGGGCAGCTCGAGCTGCTGACCGGCGGTGATCCGGCCCGTGGGCAGATGGTTGAGGCTGCGGACCTCGTCGACGAACTCGGCCTCGCCCATGCCCTCGGGGGCATGCTCGGCGGCGTAGTCCCAGAGGGTGTCGCCCGCCTCGACCGTGATCACGGCGGGCTGGGCGGACTCGGTGCCGGCGAGGGCGGCGGGGAGGTCGAGCGCGAGGAGGGCGATCGCGGCGACCGCGAGGCCGAGCAGGAAGGCGACGCCCGTGAGGAGGCGCCGCCCGCGGCGGGTCGGCTCGAGTCGAACACGCGGTCGAGCGACGGCCTCGCAGGCCTGCTCGTCCTGCCGCGGGAAGGGAAGGACCGTGGCGGTATGGGTACGCATCTCCGAACTCCTGTTCGATCGAATCTCTGTGCGACTGTAGTCCGCGGCGCTCGCGACACGCAAGAGGAGCATCGAACACATGTTTGGCATCCGCCGCGTGCCGCCCTACGCTGGGCCACGAGGACAACGGAACCCGATGGGTCCGACAGACGACGCCAGGAGACCGCACGATGACGCCGAGCACCCCCAAGCCGACCCGGGCCCGCGGCGAGGCGCCGGCCGACGAGCGCACCGCCGGCCTGACGCGCCGCCAGCGCCTCGTGCTGGAGACGATCAACGAGACCGTCGCCGCGCGCGGCTACCCGCCCTCGATGCGCGAGATCGGCGATGCCGTGGGTCTGACCTCGTCGTCCTCCGTCGCCCACCAGCTGCAGACCCTCGAGCGCAAGGGCTTCCTGCGCCGCGACCCCAAGCGCCCGCGCGCGATGGAGGTCGTGATGCCGGAGGCCGACGACGCCCCTGCCCCGCCCGTCGAGATCGAGCCCGGCGGCAGCTCGGTGAACGTCCCGCTGGTGGGACGGATCGCCGCCGGCATCCCGATCACCGCCGAGGAGCAGGTGGAGGACGTCTTCACCCTTCCCGAGCGCCTGGTCGGCGGTGGGGACCTCTTCCTGCTGCAGGTGGTCGGCGACTCGATGATCGACGCCGCGATCTGCGACGGGGACTGGGTGGTGGTCCGCTCGCAGAGCACCGCGGAGAAGGGCGAGATCGTCGCGGCGATGATCGACGGCGAGGCGACGGTGAAGACCTTCGTGCAGCGCGACGACCACGTGTGGCTGATGCCTCACAACCCGGCCTTCGCCCCGATCCTCGGCGACCACGCCGAGATCCTCGGCAAGGTCGTCGCGGTGCTGCGCTCGGTCTGAGCACCCGGGCTCGCGCGCCTCAGGAGCCCGCGGCGCGCCTCAGTAATCCGCGGCGAGCCTCCGGAGCGCGCCGAGGGCGACCTCGGGGTCGGCCGTCGGCCACAGCGGCGGCATCGACTCGCGCAGGAACGAGCCGTACCGCGCGGTCGACAGCCGCGGATCGAGCACGGCGACCATCCCGCGATCCGTCTCCCGCCGGATCAGCCGCCCCGCCCCCTGGGCCAGCAGCAGCGCGGCGTGCTGGCCGGCGACGGCCATGAAGCCGTTGCCTCCGAGCTGGGCGATCCGCTCCTGCCGGGCCGACATCAGCGGGTCGTCCGGGCGGGGGAACGGGATCCGGTCGATGGTGACCAGGCGCAGCGAGCGGCCGGAGACGTCCACGCCCTGCCACAGAGTGAGCGTGCCGAACAGGCTCGCGTCCTCGTCCTCCCGGAAGGTGCGCACGAGGTTCGCCATGGAGTCCTCGCCCTGCACCGCGACGGTCAGGTCCAGCCGTGCGCGGACGTGCTCGGCGGCGATCTCCGCGCCGCGGCGCGAGGAGAACAGGCACAGCGCTCCCCCGCGCGAGGCCTCCACCAGCTCGGTGAGGTGGTCCAGCATCGCCGGGGAGGGGCCGTCGCGGCCCGGCTGCGGGAGGTGGCGGGCGGTGTAGAGGATGCCCTGGCGGCGGTAGTCGAAGGGGCTGCCCACATCGATGCCCGCCCAGGCCCCGGAGTCCTCGGCGGCGGGGATCTCGTCCTCGGCGACCCGTCCGCGGCGGGCGAGGCCCACCTCCCCGGCGGCCGGCTCGAAGCGGCCGCCGAGGGCGAGCGTCGCGGAGGTCAGCACCACGGTCCGGTCCTCGAGGATCGCACCGCGCATCGCCGCGGCCACGCTCAGCGGCGCGACCTGCAGCGAGGCCCGGCCGGTCGCCTGCCCGCGGGAGACGGAGACGACGTCGTCCTCACCCGGGTCGCTCAGACGCTCGCACACGTCGATGATCTCCTGCAGGTTCGCCCGCACCGTCTTGCGCGCCCCGGCGGAGGAGTCGTCGCCGGCGTCCTTCGCGTCCGAGTGTGCGGTGCGCGCCTCGACGCGGACGTGGCCGACGGCATCGGCGAGCTGATCGGGCAGGTCTCCGAGCACGCGCCCGTCGGGGGCGAGCTCGAGCGCGGCGCGCAGCTCCTCCCCCGCATCGTCCAGCGCGGTCGCCGCGACGCCGAGGCCGCGCAGGTCCCGCACCGCGCCGCGCAGCATGCCGGGGTTGAGGACCTCGGTGACGGCGCTGGTGACCCGGGCGGTGAGGTCATGGGCCTCGTCGAAGACGACGACGTCGTGCTCGGGGATGATGCCGTGGCGGTCGAAGGAGTCGATCGCGAGCAGCGCATGGTTCGTCACGACCACGTCCACCTCGCGCGCGAGCTCGCGGCTGCGCTCGGCGAAGCAGTCCTGGATCATCGGGCAGGAGGTGCCGATGCACTGGTTCCCGGTGACGGACACCTGACGCCAGGCACGGTCCGAGACGGCGTCCTCGAGCGAGTCCCGGTCCCCGGTGTCGGTCTCCTCCGCCCATTCCCGCAGGCGCTTGACCTGGGTGCCGAGCTTCTCGCCGCCGGTGCGGGAGGGGTCCGAGGACGCCTCGGAGAACAGGGCGCCGGGCTCGATCTCGACCGGGTAGCCGCCGGCGATCTTGTGCTTGCACAGGTAGTTCGCGCGCCCCTTGAGCAGCGCGAAGGTGGGGGTGCGCGGCAGGTGCGGGGCGAGCGCCTCGGCGAGCCGCGGCAGGTCCTTGCGCACGATCTGGGTCTGCAGCGCGATCGTCGCCGTGGAGATGACCACGGGGCGCCCGGTGACGAGCGCGTGCCGCATCGCGGGCACCAGATATCCCAGCGACTTGCCGGTGCCGGTGCCCGCCTGGACCAGGAGGTGCCGGCCGCCGGACATCGCCAGGTCGACCGCCTCCGCCATCGTCTGCTGGCCGGGGCGCGGCGAGCCCCCGACGGCGGAGACCGCGGCATCCATCAGGTCCGACAGCGGGACGTCGGCCGCCGCCGGGGCGACGGGATGCTCGGGTGCGGAGGTCATCGGATCAGCGTATCCGCGCGGGCACCGGGACCCGCCGAGGCGCACCCCGGTGTGCCCGATCTCCCGACGCCCGGGGCCTCGGGATCCCCGGGGCACCCGCGGCACCGGATCGTCGGGGCTCCGGGGTCATCCGTCGCACCGCGGCCTCAGGACGAGGTGCGCATCTCCGCGGCGAGGGTCTCGTCCACGAGCGCGTGCACGCGGGTGCCCTCCATGAGGTGCTCCTCGGCGAGGACCTCCCCGGTGGTGTGGGCTCGGGAGACGAGGTCGCCGCGGGAGTACGGCACGACCACGTCGACCTCGACCGCAGGGCGGGGCAGGCGCTCGGCGATCAGCTCGCGCAGCTCCTCGATCCCCTCCCCCGTGCGGGCGGAGACCACGGCGCTGACCTCGACCTGGCTGCGCAGGCGCGCGATGGTCTCGGGCGCGGCGAGATCAGCCTTGTTCAGCACGACGATCTCGGGGACGTCGAAGCCCTCGATCTCGCCGAGCACGGTGCGGACCGCGGTGACCTGCCCCTCGGGGTCGGGATGGGAGGCGTCCACGACGTGCAGAAGCAGGTCCGAGTCGCCCACCTCCTCGAGCGTCGAGCGGAACGCCTCGACCAGCTGCGTGGGCAGGTGGCGCACGAAGCCGACGGTGTCGGCGAAGGTGAACTCGCGCCCGTCCGGGGTGGTGGCGCGGCGGACGGTCGGGTCCAGGGTCGCGAACAACGCGTTCTCGACCAGCACCCCGGCGCCGGTGAGCCGGTTCAGCAGGGAGGACTTCCCGGCGTTGGTGTAGCCGGCGATCGCGACGGCCGGCACCTGGTGGCGGCGGCGGTCGGCGCGCTGCGCCTCGCGTCCGGGGGCCATGAGCCGGATCTCGCGGCGCAGCTTCGCCATCCGGTCTCGGATGCGACGGCGGTCCAGCTCGATCTTCGTCTCGCCCGGGCCGCGAGAGCCCATGCCGGCCCCGGCGCCGCCCACCTGGCCGCCGGCCTGACGGGACATGGACTCGCCCCAGCCGCGCAGACGCGGCAGGAGGTACTCGAGCTGGGCGAGCTCGACCTGGGCCTTGCCCTCCCGGGACTTCGCGTGCTGGGCGAAGATGTCGAGGATCAGGGCCGTACGGTCGATGACCTTGACCTTGACGATGTCCTCGAGGGCGCGGCGCTGACCGGGGGCGAGCTCGCCGTCGGCGATCACGGTGTCCGCCCCGGACTCGGCGACGATGTCGGCGAGCTCGGCGGCCTTGCCCTTGCCCAGGAAGGTCGCGGGGTCGGGGTGGGCACGGCGCTGGAGGATCCCGTCGAGCACCTCGGAGCCGGCAGTCTCGGCGAGCGCGGCGAGCTCGCGCAGGCTCGTCTCGGCCTCGTCGGCGTTGCCGCTGGTGTACAGGCCCGCGAGGACCACTCGCTCCAGGCGCAGCTGGCGGTACTCGACCTCGGAGACGTCCTCGAGCTCGGTGGAGAGCCCGGCGACGCGGCGTAGCGCCTGGCGGTCGGCGAGGTCGTACTGATCGCCGTCAGCCTCCGAGGAGAAGGTGGTGGCCTGGGCGGAGGCGTCGCCGCGGGAGAGGATCCGCTCGGTGAGCGGGTCGCGACGGGGGCCGACGGGTGCGGGGTCCTCCGCTGCGGGAGAGTGCTCGAGGGCCCCGGTCCTTCCCGTGCTGGTCCCGTCGACGTCGAGGTCGGAATCGGGTTCGGGATGGAAGGCGATGGGCACGATCGGGGCACTCCTCTGGGTCGGGTGAAGGGGTCGTCCCAGAATCCCACGTCCCGTCGGCCGGGTCGAGGGATTTTGCGCTGGGCGGAGCCGGATCACGGTCGGATCACGCCCCTCGAGCGCGGGGGACACCCAGGAACAGGGCACGGGCCGCGCCGTGCGTCGCCGTGAGGGGCCGGGGCTCCGTATCCTGCGGGGGTGGACGAGCACTACTTCACCGCGAACCCCTCCGCCCCGGACCGTCGATTCCCGCTGTCCGTGCGCCTGGCCGGGCGGGACCTGGACCTCGTCTCCTCCTCCGCCGTGTTCAGCGGGCACGGGCTCGACAAGGCGACGGCGGTGCTGCTGGACCGGCTCGACGAGGTCGCGGAGCCCCCGGAGGGCGGGACGCTCGTGGACCTCGGCTGCGGCTGGGGGCCGATCGCCCTGACGGCGGCACTGCTGCATCCCGGGGTCGAGGTGTGGGCGGTGGACGTCAGCGAGCGCGCCCGCGAGCTCACCGCCGAGAACGCTCGTCGTGCGGGCGTGGAGAACCTGCGGGTTCTCGCGCCGGAGGAGATCCCCGGGGATCTCGCCCTGGACACCCTGTGGTCGAACCCGCCGATCCGCATCGGGAAGCCGGCGCTGCACGAGCTCCTGCGCGAGTGGACGGCGCGTCTGCGGCCGACGGGCACCGCCGCGCTGGTGGTGGGGAAGAACCTCGGCGCCGACCCGCTCGCGCGCTGGCTCGGCGAGCTGCTGCCCGCGCGGGAGGTCGGCAAGGCGGCGAGCGCGAAGGGCTTCCGGGTGCTGGAGATCGGTCCCGAGAGCTGACGGGGCGGCGGCAGCGCACCCGCTCCGCCGGCGCTCAGGCGCTCAGGCGCTCAGGCGCTCAACAGGGTCGTCCCGTCGGCGACCAGCTGGGCGGGGCCGCTGAGCGTGACCTCCCCCTCCTCGGTCCAGCCCACTTCGAGCCGCCCTCCGGGCACGTCCACCGTCCACGGCGTGCGGGACTCGTCCCCGGCGCGCAGCGCCGCGGCGACCGCGACGGCGGCGACGCCGGTGCCGCAGGAGCGGGTCTCCCCCACCCCGCGCTCGTGGACGCGCATCGCGACGTGGTGCGGACCGCGCTCGCTGACCAGCTCGATGTTCGCCCCCTCCGCGGGCTCCGGGTCCAGGGCGGGCCGGCGTGAGAGATCGAGGCCGTCGAGGTCCGCGTCCGCGGGCAGGAAGGCGACCGCATGGGGGTTGCCCATGTCGACGTCGGTCGCGTTCAGGCGCAGTCCGGCGATCTCGACCGTGCGCGCTTCCGGGACCGTGCGGGAGGCGCCCATGCCGACGCGGACCTGCCAGGGCGCGCCGGGGCCCGTCGGCCGCTCGAGGATCTCGACGGTGCGCACGCCGGCGCGGGTGAGGATCGCGAAGCGGTCCTCGTGCACGTGCCCGGCCCGCTGGAGGTGCGCGGCCAGGACGCGGACCCCGTTGCCGCACATCTCCGCGATCGAGCCGTCGGCGTTGCGGTAGTCCATGAACCATTCGGGGGCGTCGTCAGGGACATCGATCCTGGCGGCGCGGGAGCGGACGGCGCGGATCACGCCGTCGCCGCCGATCCCGGCACGACGGTCGGCGAGCGCGGCGACGCCGGCGGCGTCCAGCTGGAGCCGGCCATCGGGGTCGTCGAGGATCACGAAGTCGTTCTCGGTGCCGTGGCCCTTGGTGAAGTCGACGGGTGCGCTCATGGCGGAAGCCTACGGCCGGGCGTCGCCGACCGCTGTGTCCTGCGCCTCGAGGACGTCGAGCGCCCGCGCGAGGAGGGGGGTGCCGTCCGCGTCCTCGTCCGCGTCGAGCCAGCGCACCCGCGCATCGCGACGGAACCAGGTGTCCTGCTTGCGGACCAGTCGACGGGTGCCGGTGACGGTGTCCTGGATCGCCTGGGCGCAGTCGAGGTTTCCGTCGAGCACGGCCAGGCCCTGCTCGTAGCCGATCGCCCGGCGTGCGGTGAGTCCGCGGTCCAGTCCCATCTCCCGCAGCGCGCGGATCTCCTCGAGCAGTCCGCCCTCGACCATGCGGTCCACGCGCACGGCGATCCGCTCGTGGAGCAGGGCGCGGTCGCGGCGCAGCCCGATCTGCACGGTGGAGGCGTCGGCGTACAGGGGGCGGGGCAGGAAGGCGGTGAAGGGCCGCCCGGTGAGGGCGCCGACCTCGAGGGCGCGCACGATCCGGCGCGCGTCGCGAGGGCCGATGATCCCGGCGGCCTCGGGGTCGCTCGCGGCGAGCTCGCGGTGCAGCGCCTCCGTCCCCTCCTGCGCGATGCGCTGCTCGAGGCGCTCGCGCAGGGCGGCGTCGGTGGGCGGGAACTCGATGTCGTCGAGCACGGCGCGCACGTACAGCCCGGAGCCGCCGACCAGGATCGGCGTCCTGCGCCGGGACCGGATCGCGGCGATCGCCTCACGCGCGTCGCGCTGATAGGCGGAGACGCTGGCCTCCTCGGTGACCTCGAGGACGTCCAGCAGGTGATGGGGCACCCCGGCGCGCTCCTCGGGGGTGACCTTCGCGGTGCCGATGTCCATGCCGCGGTACAGCTGGAGGGCGTCGGCGTTGATCACCTCGCCGTCGAGCTGCCGGGCCAGGGCGATCGCGAGGTCCGACTTGCCCGTCGCGGTCGCGCCCACCACGGCGATCAGCGGCGTGTCCGCCGAGGCGGGGACGGGGTCCTGCGCGCTGTGCTCCACAGCCCGCACTGTAGTCGTGTGGGAGGTGTCACCGGGTGCCCCGGGGCACGGGCCCTGCCCTGTTCCCCGGTGGAGGGAGTAGGGTGATCGGCGATCCTGGCACGGACACGCCTGCCAGGCCCTACGTCCAACGCCCGAGGTGGGAAGTGACTGCACCGAACGAGTCCCCTGTCAGGACGGACTCGGCCACTGGTCTGGCCCCTGTGACCATGGCGAGGCTCGAGGAGAGCCTCACCCGCCATGGCTATGCCTTCGTCGAGGACGATGAGAACGCGGAGATCGTCCGCGCACGCTTCGACGACTACCGCTTCCAGTTCATGCTCACCGGAGAGGATCTCGGCGTGCTGCAGACCCGCGGCCGCTGGAGCCATTCGGTGGACGTCTCGCGCAAGGTCGAGATGGTCAAGCTCTGCAACGAGTGGAACATGAACCGCATCTGGCCGAAGGTCTACGTGCGCCGCGAGTCCGAGGGGCTCCTCGGCGTCTACGGCGAGCTGGCCGCGGACTTCCGCGCCGGCGCCCTCGACTCCCAGATCGACAGCGCGATCAAGTGCGGGCTCAGCACCGTGATCGCCTTCTTCCACAGCCTGGAGGAGCGCCTCGGCGCCGAGCTCGACGACCTCGACACCTGAGGTCCGCCTCCTGCGCAGCACGGGCCGGGGCCCTCGCGAGCGATCGCGAGGG